>DATFML010000351.1:0-15810 GCA_035266965.1 Gammaproteobacteria bacterium | reverse complement strand
GCCACGGTATCCAAGGGCGCCATGTTCGCCCTGCTGCTGCGCTATTTCCTGCAGACCGACGCCTATCAGTCCCACCACGTGATGCTGGCGTTTTCCGTACTGGCCATCGCTTCCATGGTGATCGGCAATCTGCTGGCCCTGCTGCAGAACAACGTCAAGCGCCTGCTGGCCTACTCGTCCATCGCGCACATGGGCTACCTGCTGGTGGCCTTCATGGCGGGCGGTACGCTGGCCATCGTGGCGGTCAGCTACTATCTGGCGGCGTATTTCGTGATGTCTCTGGGTGCCTTCGGGGTGGTGACCGTGCTTTCCCGCCGGGGCCGCCAGCGCGATGCCGACCATATCGCTGACTACCAGGGCCTGTTCTGGCACCGGCCCGTGCTGGCCGGCGTGTTCACCCTCATGCTTCTGTCCCTCGCCGGCATCCCCCTGACCATGGGTTTTCTCGGCAAATTCTACGCCCTCGCCGCGGGCGTGGGCGGGTCGCTCTGGGCGCCGGTCATCGCGCTGGCCGTGGGCAGCATCATCGGGCTGTTCTACTACCTGCGGCTGATCGTCGTGATGTTTCGCGCCGCGCCCGCACAGGCTCCGGCGGGGCTGGCACTGGTGCGTTCCTCCCCCGTACCGGTAACGGGCGCGTTGGCCCTTACGGGACTGGCGGCGGTGCTGGTGTGGCTGGGCATCTATCCCAGTGCCCTGCTGGACGTCATTCATACGACCGCAACCGCCCTCATGTGAAATCCATGGGCACCCCGCCTCCCGGTCCGCTGTTATCCGGATTGGGGGCTTGCGCGGATAGTGCGACGGGGCTGCCCCCCAGCGAAGCGAGAGCAGCATGGCGATGGAAACCGGACAGACGCACGACGCCATCATCATCGGCACGGGACAAGGGGGCAAACCCCTCGCGTTCGCCCTCGCAGCGGCCGGCTGGCGCACGGCAATCGTCGAGCGCGGGCCGGTGGGCGGCAATTGCGTGAACTACGGCTGCACCCCCACCAAGACCCTGGTGGCCAGTGCGCGCGCTGCCTACCAGGCGCGCCGGGCCTCGGTGTATGGCGTCGGCCCGGCGCCGGTGGAAGTCCACATGCCCCGCGTACGGGCGCGCAAGCGGCATGTCGTGGAGCAGTTCCGCAGTGGCGGTGAACATCGACTGCAAAATGCGGACGGCCTCGAGTTGATCCGGGGCGAGGCCCGTTTTACGGGCGCGCACGCTGTGACCGTGCACCTGCACGACGGATCCGAGCGGGAATTGGCCGCACCGCAGATCGTCATCGACACCGGCAGCCGGCCGGCCGTGCCGTCGCTGCCGGGACTGAGCGAAGTACCCTTTCTGGATTCCACGTCCATCATGGAATTGGACGAGGTGCCGGCCCATCTGGTGATCCTGGGCGGCGGCTACGTCGGCATCGAATTCGCCCAGATGTTCCGGCGCTTCGGCAGCGAGGTCACTGTCGTGCAGCGCGAAGAGCAGCTGCTGGCCATGGAGGACACTGACATCGCCGAGGAGATCGCGCGGCTTCTGCGCGAGGACGGGATTCGGGTCCTGTTGGGCGCCCACGGACGCGAGGTACGGCGTGCGGGCGACGGCGTCGAGCTGGACGTACGGTCGGCGGCGGGCGAAGAGAAAGTGGCGGGCACGCATTTGCTGGTGGCGGTGGGCCGCTCCCCCAACACCGACGCCCTGGCACCTGCGCAGGCCGGTGTGGAAACGGACGAACGGGGCTATCTGCCGGTGGATAAACGGTTGCAGACCAACGTGCCGGGCATCTTTGCCATTGGCGACGTCAACGGCGGCCCCAAGTTCACCCATGTTTCCTACGACGATTATCGAATCCTGCGGCGTAATCTGCTGGAGGACGGCGGTGGGAGCACCCGCGGGCGGCTGGTTCCCTATACCGTATACATGGATCCTCAGCTGGGGCGGGTGGGCCTGACCGAACGCCAGGCCCGGGCCGGCGGCCGTCCCATCGGTGTGGCGCGCATGCCCATGAACCACGTGGCACGGGCACTGGAGGTGGACTGCACCCGCGGGCTGATGAAGGCGGTGGTGGACCGCGACAGCGAGCGCATCCTCGGCTGCGCGGTCCTCGGCATGGAGGGCGGCGAGCTCATGTCCATGGTGGAGATCGCCATGATGGCGGACCTGCCCTACACCACCCTGCGCGACGGCATATTCGCCCATCCCACCCTGGCCGAGTCCCTGAACAATCTGTTCGCGAACCTGGAGTTCTGAACAGCGCCAGGGAAGACGATGAGCAAAAAGCGCCACGGAAAACACGGAAAGCACGGAAAAGAATGCTCGTGACGGGCAATCTGGTGCGCCAGGTAGCTTTTTTAAGAGCCACGGAACCCACGGAATCCACGGAAAGGTTCTCAATGAAAATCAAAGGCGCCAGGGAAAGCACGGAACAATCACGTAGGGCGCAATAACCGAAGGGCATGGTGCCGGGTTGCTCTTGTAAGAGCCACGGAACCCACGGAATCCACGGAAAGGCTCTCCATGCAAATCAAAGGCGCCAGAGAAAGCACGGAACAATCACGTAGGGCGCAATAAGCGCAGCGCATTGCGCCGGATGGTCGGGAGCTACTCGCGCAGCCGCGGGACGACGAAAAAGTCGATTCCCCGGGTATGCGTGCAGGCAGGTGTTCCGTTGTCGCTCCCGAATTATTCGGTCCGTGGGTTCCGTGGATTCCGTGGCTCTTGGGGACCCTTTCGTACAGCCGGCGCAATGCGCTGCGCTTATTGCGCCCTATATCGAAGCCGCATTCGATCGGCCGTATCCTTGAAGTCGTCCGTGCTTTCCGTGTTTTCCGTGGCGCCTTTGCCTTATTCCCTTCCGTGGATTCCGTGGGTTCCGTGGCTCTTGTGGTCATGAACGGTGCAATGCGCTGCGCTTATTGCGCCCTACATCGAAGCCGCATCCGATCGGCCACATCCTTGAAATCGTCCGTGCTTTCCGTGTTTTCCGTGGCGCTTTTCAGTCACGTTGGGCGCAATAACCGAAGGGCATGGCGCCGGGTAGCTTTTGTAAGAGCCACGGAACCCACGGAATCCACGGAAAGGCTCTCAATGAAAATCAAAGGCGTCAGGGAAAGCACGGAACAATCACGGGGCGCCGAAAAAGTCGATTCCCCGGGTATGCGTGCAGGCAGGTGTTCCGTTGTCGATCCCGAATTATTCGGTCCGTGGGTTCCGTGGATTCCGTGGCTCTCGCGAAGCCTTTCGTACAGCCGGTCCAATGCGCTGCGCTTATTGCGCCCTACATCGAAGCCGCATCCGATCGGCCACATCCTTGAAATCGTCCGTGCTTTCCGTGTTTTCCGTGGCGCCTTTGCCTTATTCCCTTCCGTGGATTCCGTGGGTTCCGTGGCTCTTGTGGTCATGAACGGTGCAATGCGCTGCGCTTATTGCGCCCTACATCGAAGCCGCATTCGATCGGCCGTATCCTTGAAGTCGTCCGTGCTTTCCGTGTTTTCCGTGGCGCCTTTGCCTTATTCCCTTCCGTGGATTCCGTGGCGCTTTTCAGAAATAATATTCCAGGTTGATATTGAACCGGTTGTGCCAGGAGGCGTTGGTGTTGCCGGCGGCCATGCCGTCGCCGTTGTCTCCCAGGAAGGTCATGTTCTTGCCGAAGATGGCGTCCACGTAGACGTACACCGGTTTGGCGGTAACCAGGCAACCCAGTGTGTTGAGCTTGGAGTCTGCGAAACCGCTTTCCGCCTTCTTGAGCACACTGTAGTCGTTGTAGCAGGTGAGCTTGCTGACCGGGCCCCAGTGCACCGGGAAGTCCCGGGCCAGGTTGGCAACGTAAAGCCGTCCCCGGGCGGCCACGGGATGGGACGTCCCGAACGCGCCCACCAGCACGGTCCGGTCGCTGACCCCCTGGGGGTTGTCGGGGTTGTAGCGGTAGTCCACCGCCTCCAGTTGCAGATTCCATGGGCCGAAATAACTGTTCATGTGGGCGGCCACCGCCCAATGGTTGCCCAGTCCGTCAGTGGTGGCGTTGTACAGGCGTCCGTATTCGGTGGACAGGCCCAGCTCGGTGTGGGGACCGTGGGCACTGCCCAGGCGGTATGTCACCCGGGCGTTGAGCTGATTGATCTCCTGATTCTGCTGGGCGCCCACCTGCACGACATCGAAGGAGTAGCGATCCAGATCGGAAGCCTGGCCCCAGGCGGCGTTCTTGAAGAACGCCAGGTCCACGTTCCAGGGCCCCTGGTGATGGACGAACTTCACGCCGGCGTTGTAGTCGTCCTCCAGTCCCATGTAGTACGGCACCCCGAACCAGTAGCTGTGGGACGCGTAGGGCAGGATCCCGAAAGGCACCTGGGTAATACCCAGCTGTCCCTGCCAGTGGTGGGGAAAGTCGTAGCCGATCCACGCGTGGTGGACCACGTTCATGTACCGGTACCAGCGGTACTGGGCCGATATCAGCACATGGTGCAACGCCCCGTTCACGTCCAGCCGCAGCAGATCGAACCCCAGATCGCCCTTCTTGGTCCGGGACGCGGCGGAGAAGCTGGTGCGCGCGTAGTTGAGCCACAGCGCACCGCCGATCTTGACATGCTCGGGCTTGGGGGTCTTCGGTTTGGCTCGCTGTCGATTGACCGTGACGGCTTTGCGCTCGGGCGCCGACTTCGGAGTGATCGCCGCCTTGCGGTTCTCCTGCACCTGCTTCTCAAGCTGGTTCAGCCGGGATCTGAGTTCCTTGATCTGTTCCAGCAGTTGCTGATTGTCGACGCCCGCGGCGACAGCCGGCGGGCACTGGGTGCCCGCCAGCGTGCCGGCCAGGAGCAGTGCAACGAGCGTCTGAATCCCTGCCCGCTTGCCCATGGTCGGATCCCTCCCGTATGCAATCGTCTATTCCCTGCGCTTACTTCGAAGGCAGCCATTGCTGAACCACCTTGGGGTGATCCTTTATCCATTGGCGGGCATTGGTGTAGGGATCGGAGCCCTGTTTGCGGTTCATGTTCATCACCTCTTCCATGTCCTTGCCGCTCCAATGGAAGTGGTTGAGGATGTAATAGGCCGTGGGCGCATCCTTCTTCAGGCCCTTGCGCACGATGGTGTCGATGTTGCCGCCCGTGCCGTACACCTTCTTGGGGTCGTTGAGGTACTTGAGCTTCCAGCGCGCAAACATCCAGTGCGGCGTCCAGCCGGTGACCACGATCCACTGGTGGTTGCGGATGGCATCGCTCAGGGCGGCGGTCATGGTGGCACCGCTGCCCTGCACCAGCGTGAAATCCTTGAGATCGTAGTCTTTGAGCACCTGCTGGGTCTTGCTCATGATGCCGGCGCCCGGATCGATGCCGATGATCTTGCCGTCGAATTTCTTGGCATGGGCTTCAAGCTGGTCGATGGAGTCGATGCTCACGTAGTCCGGCACCACCAGCCCGATCCTGGTGCCCTTGAAGTTGGGGCCCAGATTGACCACTTTGTTCTTCGTTTTGGCGTAGTACTGCGCGTGGGTGGTGGGCAGCCAGGCGGCCACCATGGCGTCGGCGTCGCCGCTGGCCACCGCCTGCCACATGGCGGCGGCGCTAACCGGCAGCGCCGTCACGTGGTAACCCTGGGACTCGAGCACCGCCTTCACCACGTTGGTGCTGGCGACCGCGCTGGACCATTCCACGTACACCAGCTTGATGTCCTTGGCATTGCCCTGCTGAGAGCTGCACCCCGCGGTCCCGAGAATGCCCAGCACGAGGGCGACGCCCACGAGCATGGACGCAAGCGTCCGTTTTGAAGTCGATAGCATTACTGTCTCCTTATTGCCCCGTGGAACCGCGTCGGCCGATACGCTGGGTCATGCGGTCGAGGATCATGGCCAAAATAACCACCGCGATGCCGGCCTGAAATCCTTTGCCCGGTTCAAGACGCTGGATCGCCTCCCAGACTTTGCCCCCCAGGCCTTCGGCGCCGATCATGGCCGCGATCACGACCATGGACAGCGCCAGCATGATGGTCTGGTTGACGCCGGCCATGATGGTGGGAACGGCCAGCGGCAGTTGCACCTTGACCAGCTTCTGCGTCTTGGTGGAACCGAACGCATCGGATGCTTCGATCAGATCGGCGGGTACCTGCCGGATCCCGAGGGCGGTCAACCGGATCGCCGGCGGCATGGCGAATATCACCGTCGCGAATATGGCCGATACCGGACCCAGGCCGAAGAAGGGAATCGCGGGTATCAGATAAACGAACGCCGGCATGGTCTGCATGAAGTCCAGTATCGGCATGATGATCCTGTAGGCAGTCTGGGAGAGGGCTGCCAGTATCCCCAGTGGAAGCCCTATCAACATCGCGATGGCCGTCGCGATCGTCACCAGCGTCAGAGTCTGCATGGTGGGATACCACAACTGCACGTTCCACAGCAGGGCCAGACCCAGTACCGTGAACACACCCACTCTCCAACCCGCCACCTTCCACGCCAGTGCCGCGAACACCAGGATCAGGACCCAGGGCGGGAAATACATCAGTACCGCCACCATGTCATGGATGCCGGTGCTGAGCACGTTGCTGACCGCCTTGGTGAACAGGGCGAAATGACTGGTGAGAAAATCGAGCAGCCGGTTGATCAACTCGGCAAGCGGAAACTTCGGAACAGTAATATCCATCAGGATTCACCCCCTCCCGCAAGCGCTTCCAGAACGCCGGCCTTGACCACCACACCCAGCAGCTTGTGCTGTTCGTCCACCACGGGAAGCGCCGCCGTCCATTGAGCCAGAATGCCGATAAGCGTGGTCAGAGGCGTGTCGGGCGTCACTGTCGGGATGTCCTGCTCGATGATGCCTTCCACGGTCCGATCGCCCCGCGAAGCGGCCTCGCTCGCCGCCTCCACCCGAACCAGACCCAGCAGAGTATAGTCGCGCTTGACAACAAACAGGCTGGAAAAGCTCTCGTCGTCCATTTTGTGCAGCGCCGTACGGGGGCCGTCGTTCGGGTACGCGACCACCCGCGCCCGCGCCATGACCGCACCGGCTGTCAGCACACGGGTCTTGTCCACGTCCTCCACGAAGCGCTCCACGTAGCGACTGGCCGGCGAGGTGAGGATTTCCTCCGGCGTGCCGACCTGAACCACGCGGGCGTCCTTGAGCAGGATGATCCGGTCTCCGATCTTCAGCGCTTCGTCCAGATCATGGGTAATGAAGAGTATGGTCTTCTTGACCCGTTCCTGCAGGGACACCAGCTCATGCTGCATATCCCGGCGAATCAACGGATCGAGAGCGCTGAAGGCCTCGTCCATCAGCAGGATGTCGGGGTCCACGGCCAGGGCGCGGGCCAGCCCGACGCGCTGCTGCATGCCCCCGCTGAGCTGGCCGGGCATGGCCGATTCCCACCCTTCCAGCCCGACCAGCTTGAGGGCTTCGCCCGCTTTTTCGCGGCGCGAGGCTGCCGGTTCGCCCTGCACTTCCAGGCCGTATTCCACATTGCTGATGACGTTGCGGTGAGGGAACAGGGCGAAATGCTGGAACACCATCCCGAATTTCTCCCGCCGCAGCTGCAGCAGCTCATTGCGTTTGAGGCTGCAGATGTCCTGGCCGTCGATCCATACGCTGCCGTAGGTGGGGTCGATCAGACGATTCACGCAGCGGATGAGGGTGGACTTGCCGCTGCCGCTGAGTCCCATCACCACCAGGATTTCGCCCGCCTGTACTTCGAAGGAAACGTCCGCCAGGCCCACCGCCTGGCCGGTTTCGCTGAAGATGCGGTCCTTGTCGGCCCCGTCGTCCAGCAGACGACGGGCCCGTTCGGGATGGGGCCCGAATATCTTGGTCAGGTGCTCGACCTTGATCTTCTCCAAAACGAAGTACCTTTTTTGCTGTGTTGTGTCGGCGACGAGGACGTTGGGCGGCGCCCAGGCCTCCCCTTTTTCCGGGAAGCCCGGTCGGCTGCGGGAGGGCCGGCTGATGCGGATGTTCTATCCTTCCCCGCAGAGCGGACGGCGCCCCCAAGGCCGATCGACAGCGGGTCGGCCCTGCTGCTCCCCGGGGCCCGCACGCAGCGTGACGCCGGCGACGCCGGAATTCCGACGCTGCCGGAAGGGACATGAACCGAAGGAAGCACTGATAATAGTGCATTCTAGGTAATGGGGACCACGATGGCCAGCCGATAGCTTTTTTTCACCTCAACCCATGATTTGGCAAGACGTTTTCTATACTTAAACAAGACCAACGACTTTTCAGCCCATTAGCCCCTTTTTGACGGGCCCTAGCCCGCCGGTGCCCGCTTCCATGCAAGACGCCACGCCCATTGATACGGACCCCACGTTTCTGGTCAAGGACTGCGCGCTGATCTCCATCGCCACCGGCAAACGCGCCTTTGACCTGAAGGAGTTAACCGATACCCTGCAGGAAATCGGCCTGGACAGCGTCTACTACCATTTCTGGGGCGGCCTGCTGGAACCCCGCTTCGAGGAGCGTGAGTACAACAACGACTTTGCCGCCTGGGCACGCCACGGCCTTCATCACAACGCCCTGGCCGAACGCCTTGCGGTCATCGATCCCACCGACTATGCAGATCTGGAAGATCTGCGTCAGGAAATTGTGGAAGTCCTGGAAGAGGCGCTCGACAGCGACCCCTATCTGCATTGGAGCCGGTCAGTGCGGCCATTCGATTTCATCCGCTCCCAGATCGTGGTCTTCGACACCCAGAGCCGGGTCGGGCAACCGGAGGAATTGCTCGCCGCCATCCCCGGAATGTCCACCACCAGCATCTTCTATCATTTCGTCGACGCCCGCCGACGCCCGCCGGAGCGCATCGACGACTTCACCGCCTGGCTTGCCGATTTCGGAGCGGCCCATGAGCCACTTTGCACCGAGCTGAGTGCCATCGACCCCTATTTCGGGACCCTGGTGGAGCTGCGATCCAGGCTCACCGAAATCTTTGCGAAGTACTTTGGATGACCGTTGCCATGTCGACTCAACTGGATGCCTATGCCGAAGTAGCCGGTCAGGACGTGGTCGAGCACCTGCGTCAGCTCACCGCGCCTCTGCACGGCATGAAGGTGGTGCACGTCAATTCCACCCGCTCAGGTGGCGGGGTGGCGGAAATTCTCGCCAAGCTGGTTCCCCTGATGCGGGAGCTGGGTCTGCAGACCGACTGGGAAGTGATGAGCGGCCACAGCGAGTTCTACCAGTGCACCAAGAAGCTGCACAACACCCTGCAGGGCAACCGGGAAAACATTTCGCCCCACCTGCTGGAGGTCTACGAGCAGACCAATGCCATGAACGCCGAGCAGCTGCGCTCGACCCTGGAGGAAGCGGACTTCGTCTTCATTCACGATCCCCAGCCGGCTCCGTTCCTCAAGCTGTGCCCGAATCGGCGCGGCAAATGGGTCTGGCGCTGCCATATCGATGTCAGTCACCCCTATCGCCCGGTCTGGAAGTACCTGCGCCAGTACGTCACTCCCTATGACGCGACGATTTTTTCCCTGGCGAGCTTCGCGCAGCTGCTGCCCCACGCCGAATACCTGGTGCCGCCCAGCATCGATCCACTCAGCGAAAAGAACATCGACCTGGAGGCCCACGAAATCCTGGCCGTGTACCAGCGTTTCGGCATCGATCCGGAACGACCGCTGGTGGTTCAGGTGTCCCGTTTCGATCGCTTCAAGGATCCGGTGGGGGTGATCCACGCCTACCGCCTGGCCAAGCGGTTCATCCCCGGCCTGCAGGTGGCGCTGGCCGGCGGCGGTGCCAGCGATGATCCCGAAGGCGATCAGGTACTGGCGGAGGTGCGCGAGTTGGCCGGCGATGACCCCGACGTGCATATCCTGCTGCTGCCGCCCGATGCCCACCGTACCATCAACGCCCTGCAGCGGGCCGCCGACATCGTGCTGCAGAAGTCCATACGGGAAGGTTTCGGCCTGACGGTGACCGAGGCCATGTGGAAGGGAAAACCGGTAATCGGCGGCGACACGGGCGGCATTCGCCTGCAGGTGGTGGATCACCACACGGGCTTTCTGGTGAGCACGCCCGAGGGAGCCGCGCTGCGCATCCGCTACATGCTGCACAATCGCGACCGACTGGGCGACATGGCAGCCAAGGCCCGGGAGTTCGTGCGCGACAATTTCCTGCTGACCCGCCAGCTGCGCGAATATCTGACCATCATGGTCGCCCTACTGCACGGCGCCAAGGACCGCATCGAGCTCGGTTAGCCGGCGCGACAATCCAGGGCGCCGTCCACCAAGGCTTTCAAGCAACCCATCGGATGTGAGAATGAATACGACACGTGCCGCAGTCTGGCCCGGCAGCCCCTATCCGCTCGGGGCTACCTGGGATGGCGAAGGGGTCAACTTCGCGCTGTTTTCCGAGCATGCCGAGAAGGTGGAACTGTGTCTGCTCGATGCCAAGGGGCGCCGCCAGATCGAATGCATCCCCATGCAATGGCAGACCGATCAGGTCTGGCATTGCTACCTGCCCGAAGTGCGCCCGGGGCAATTGTACGGCTACCGGGTGTACGGACCCTACGCCCCGGAACGGGGTCATCGGTTCAACCCCCACAAGCTGTTGCTGGACCCCTATGCCAAGGACATCGCCGGCGCCATGAAATGGAGCGATGCGCTGTTCGGGTACCGGATCGGCAGCGCGCACGGGGACCTGACGGCGGACCGGCGCAACAGCGCGGCGGGGATGCCGAAAAGCCGGGTGGTGGATCCCGCCTTCACCTGGGCCGACGACCGCCCGCCGGCAACGCCGTGGCATGACACCGTGATCTATGAAATCCACGTCAAGGGCTTCACCGCGCGTCATCCGGACGTGCCGCCCCACCTGCGCGGCACCTACGCGGGGCTGGCGACGGCACCGGTCATCGAATACCTGGGCCGTCTGGGAGTGACCGCCGTGGAACTGATGCCGGTGCATCGCACCCTGGACGACCGGCATCTGGTGCAACGGGGGCTGCACAACTACTGGGGCTACAACTCCATCGGCTTTTTCGCGCCCGACGGCCGGTTCAGCGCCAGCGGCAACATCGCCGAGTTCAAGACCATGGTGAAAACCCTTCACTCGGCCGGCATCGAAGTGATCCTGGACGTGGTGTACAACCACACCGGCGAAGGCAACCATCTGGGCCCGACCCTGAATTTCCGCGGCATCGACAACGCCGCCTACTATCGGCTGTCCCTGGACAATCCCCGCTATTACGTGGACTACACTGGGTGTGGCAACACCTTGAACATGATGCATCCGCGGGTGTTGCAACTGATCATGGACAGCCTGCGGTACTGGGTATTGGAGATGCACGTGGACGGTTTCCGCTTTGACCTGGCCGCCGCCCTGGCCCGCGAGCTGCATGCAGTGGACCGCCTGGGCGCGTTCCTGGACATCATCCATCAGGACCCCGTGCTCGCCAACGTCAAACTGATAGCCGAACCATGGGATCTCGGGGAAGGCGGCTACCAGGTGGGCAATTTTCCCGTGGGCTGGACGGAATGGAACGGCAAATACCGGGACGCCGTGCGCTCCTATTGGAAGGGCGACCAGGGACTGATCGGCGAGCTGGCCCAGCGTCTGGCCGGATCCAGCGACCTGTACGAGTCCAGCGGGCGCAAGCCCTATGCCAGCATCAACTTCGTGACGGCCCACGACGGCTTCACCCTGCATGACCTGGTGTCCTACAACGACAAGCACAACGAGGCCAACCAGGAGAACAACCAGGACGGCGAGTCCCACAATCGAAGCTGGAACTGCGGCGCGGAAGGCCCGACCTCCGAGCCGGCCGTCAATACGCTGCGCGCCCGCCAGAAGCGCAACTTCCTTGCCACCCTGTTGCTGTCCGAGGGCGTGCCCATGCTGCTTGGCGGGGACGAGATCGGGCGCACGCAGCAGGGCAACAACAACGGCTACTGCCAGGACAACGAACTGAGCTGGGTGGACTGGGAGCTGCGCCCCGAGCAGTTCGAGCTGCTGGAATTCGTGCGCGAGCTAATGCATTTTCGCAAACAACACCCGGCGTTTCGCCGCCGGCAGTTCTTCAAGGGCGAGCCGCCTTCGGGCGCCCTGACCAAGGACATCACCTGGCTGGCCCCGGACGGCAGCGAAATGGGCGAAGCTCAGTGGAACGACGGCGGCCTGCGTACCCTGGGCATGCTGCTTTCCGGCGAGGTACTGGGCGACTATGACGAACGGGGCAGGCCGCTGTCGGACGAAACCTTTCTGCTGCTGTTCAACGCCCACCACGAGGATGTGCCCTTCACCCTGCTCTCACCGCCCCTGCGCACCGGCGCCTGGCGTGGCGTCTTCGATACCAGCTACGCCACCGGCGTGCCTCCGGCGGCCGAGTTCCGCGAAGCCATGGCCTATCGACTGCGCGCACGTTCGTTCGCCGCGCTGGTGTGGGCGGGCAGCCGATACGGGCCGCGCTCATGAAGCGCCGTCACGTCATGCCCTTCGGCGCCCAGCTCACCGACGACGGGCGCGTGCGCTTTCGGCTGTGGGCGCCGGCGGCCAGTCAGGTGGAGCTGTGCCTGGAAGGTGCGGCGCCCGAGCTGTGTCTGCCCATGGCGGCCGAACAGGGAGGATGGTGGGGCATCATCACCGAGCACGCCGCCGTCGAGACGCTGTACCGGTACCGCATTGACGGCAAGCTGCGCATTCCCGACCCCGCGTCCCGCTTCCAGCCCGACGACGTCCATGGCCCCAGCCAGGTCATCGACCCGGAACGCCGGCAATGGTCCGACGGGCACTGGAACGGGCGTCCGTGGGAGCAGACGGTGCTCTACGAGCTGCACGTCGGCACCTTCAGCCCGGAAGGCACGTTCGCCGGGGTCGCCAGCCGGCTGGATCACCTGGTGGATCTCGGGGTGACCGCCATCGAGCTGATGCCGGCGGCGGACTTTCCCGGCACCCGCAACTGGGGCTACGACGGCGTGCTGCCGTTCGCGCCGGACAGCTGCTACGGCAGCCCCGACGACCTCAAGTCACTGGTGGAGGCCGCCCACAGCAGGCAGCTGATGGTGTTCATGGACGTGGTCTACAACCACTTCGGCCCGGAAGGAAACTATCTCCACACCTACGCGCCGGGCTTCTTCACCGACCGGCATCACACACCGTGGGGCGATGCCATCGATTTCGAGGACCCCGACAGCAGCCCGGTGCGGTGGTTCTTCATCCACAACGCCCTCTACTGGCTCGAGGAGTACGGCCTGGACGGTCTGCGTCTCGACGCGGTACATGCCATCATGGACGACAGCCGTCCGGACATTCTCATGGACATCGGCGATGCGGTGCGTCGCACCGTAGGCCGGCAGCGCCATGTCCACCTGGTGCTGGAAAACGATGACAACGCCGCCCACTACCTGCAGCGCGACGGCGCCGGTAACCCACGCTGGTACGATGCCCAGTGGAACGACGACATCCATCATGCGCTGCATGTGCTGGCCACCGGCGAAGACCGGGGCTATTACGCCGACTATGCGGATCAGCCCATCGACCATCTGGGTCGATGCCTGACCGAAGGCTTCGCCTTCCAGGGCGAAGCCTCTCCTTATCGGGACGGACAATCGCGCGGCGAACCGACCGACGGCCTGCCGATGGCGGCGTTCGTGGGCTTCGTGCAGAACCACGATCAGGTGGGCAACCGCGCCTTCGGAGAACGGATAACAGCGTTGGCCAGCCCGGAGGCGGTACGTGCCGTCACCGCATTGGTGCTGTTGGCGCCCTCGCCCCCGCTGCTGTTCATGGGCCAGGAGTGGGGCAGCCACAAACCGTTTCCGTTCTTCTGCGACTTCGAACCGGAGCTTGCCGCCAGCGTGACCGACGGCCGCAGGCGGGAGTTCGCGGCCTTTCCCGAGTTTCAGGATCCCCATGCCCTGGAAAAGATTCCCGACCCCATGGCCGTGGAGACCTTTCGCTCCGCGGTGCTGGACTGGGATCACACCACCCAGCCGGCTGCTCGACAGTGGCTGGCCTTCCACCGTCGCCTGCTGGCCGTGCGCAGCACGGAGATCGTACCCAGACTCCCCGGGATGCGCGCGGGCGGCCGTTATACCGCACACGGTCCCCGCGCCCTCACCGCCCAATGGCCGATCGCCGACAGGGAGTTGCTGGCCTTGCACGCCAATCTGGGCCCCGACAGCGCGGAACTGCCCGAGGCCGGCCCCGGACGCTGCCTGTTCCGCTCCCATTCATCAGGGAAGGCCGGCCGGGTGCCGGGCTGGTCGGTGAGCTGTTATCTGATAAACCAGTCTGCGCAGCGGTGACAACCCCATGGGACAGGACGCCCGCATTCCTACCGCCACTTACCGGATCCAGTTCAACAGCGGATTCACCTTTCAACAGGCCGCCGAGTTGGTGCCCTATCTGGCGCTGCTGGGCGTAAGCCATTGCTACGCCTCTCCCTACCTGCGGGCGCGCACGGGAAGCGAACACGGCTACGACATCGTGGACCACAATGCCCTGCAGCCCGAGCTCGGTGACTGGCGCGACTACCAGACGTTCAACGAAGCGCTGGCCGCTCACGGCATGGGCCAGATCCTCGACCTGGTGCCCAATCACATGGGTGTCGGGGGCAACGACAACATGTGGTGGCTGGACGTGCTGGAAAACGGAGAAGCATCCCGTTTCGCGTCCTACTTCGATATCGACTGGCGCCCGGTGAAGGAACGCCTGCGGAGCAAGGTGCTGGTACCCCTGCTCGGCGACCATTACGGCGTGGTGCTGGAGCACGGCGACTTGTGCCTGACATTCGACGAGCGCGGCGGCGCGTTCAGCGTCTACTATTATGAACACCGGTTTCCCATCGACCCGAGCACCTATGGCGACATTCTGGGCGCCGGCCTGGACAGACTCCGCCACCGGCTCGGCGACGACAGCCTTGAGCTGGCCGAATACCAGAGCCTTATCACCGCCTTTCAGAATCTGCCGGCCCGCTCCGACAGCGGCTCGGAGAAGCGCTCCGAGCGCAACCGGGACAAAGACCTCCTCAAGCGGCGTCTGGCAGATCTGTGCGGACGTCACGCGCCGATCGCGGAGTTCCTGCGCAACACGGTGGCGTGGTTCAACGGCACGGCCGGACAACCCTCGACCTTCGATCCTCTGCACCGTCTGCTGGAGCGCCAGGCCTATCGGTTGTCCTACTGGAAGGTTGCCGCGGACGAGATCAACTACCGCCGGTTCTTCGACATCAACGACCTGGCCGGTCTGCGCATGGACAACCCGGAGGTCTTCGAGGCCACCCATGCACTGGTGCTGGAGCTGATCGCTACGGGAACGCTGGACGGCCTGCGCATCGACCATCCCGACGGGCTGTACGATCCGCTTGGCTACTACCGGCGTCTGCAGGGAGCCATCAACACCGCCTTGAACGCGGTCCACGGCGACGCGGACAGGCCGGATCTGCCCCGCTACGTGGTGGTGGAAAAAATTCTGGCAAGCTACGAACGCCTGCCCGCCGACTGGCCGGTACACGGGACCACCGGCTATGAATACGCGGCGCTGCTGAACGGGCTGTTCGTCAACCCCGACTCCGAACGCACGTTGACGCGTCTGTATGCCCGCTTCATCGGCCGGACGGTCAATTTCGACGATCTGCTCTACGAGCGCAAACGGCTGATCATACAGACCACCCTGTCCAGCGAGCTGACCGTGCTGGCCAATTCCCTTGATGCCATTGCGCAATCCGATCGACATACCCGGGATTTCACGCTCAACGGGCTGCGCGACGCCCTCATCCAGGTGGTCGCCTGCTTTCCCGTCTACCGTACGTACGTGACCACCGAGCGCGTGTCCGAGGCGGACGTGCGTTATGTGGATTGGGCCATCTCCCAGGCCGAGAAGCGCACGCCGGCGGCGGACACCAGCATTCTCGCCTTCATA
>DATFML010000350.1:0-2764 GCA_035266965.1 Gammaproteobacteria bacterium | reverse complement strand
CCCATATCAGCGGTGTACCCGTCAGCAGGCTGGGCCGCCGGGCCCGGGAGTGCAGCACCCGTGTCACACCCTCCGTTCGATTCCTCCTCTCCCACCCGCTACTGGCACACCCTGGACGACGGGCGTGTGCAGTGCGACGTGTGTCCGCGTTACTGCAAGCTTCGCGAGGGCCAGCGGGGATTGTGCTTCGTGCGGGGCAACGAGGGCGGCAAAGTGGTGCTGACCACCTACGGTCGCTCCAGCGGCTTCTGCGTGGATCCCATCGAAAAGAAGCCCCTGAACCACTTCCTCCCGGGCACGCCGATCCTGTCGTTCGGCACCGCCGGCTGCAACCTGGCCTGCAAGTTCTGTCAGAACTGGGATATCAGCAAGTCCCGGGAGATCGACACCCTGGCCGACCAGGCCTCCCCGGAGAAGATCGCCCGTGTCGCGCACCAGCTCGGCTGCCGCAGCGTTGCCTACACCTACAACGACCCGGTCATATTCCTGGAATACGCCGTCGACGTGGCCAAGGCGTGTCGCGAGTACGGCATCCGGTCGGTGGCGGTCACCGCCGGCTACATTGCCGAGCCGGCACGTCGGGAGTTCTTTCAGTACATGGATGCCGCCAACGTGGACCTGAAGGGGTTCACCGACAGTTTCTACTGGAAGCTCTGCGGCGGGCACTTGCAGCCGGTGTTGGACACCCTGGAGTATCTCAAGCACGAGACCGATGTGTGGTTCGAGCTGACCACCCTGCTGATTCCCGGCGACAACGACTCCGACGGCGAGCTCGAGCGGATGACCCGCTGGGTGGTGGAGCACCTGGGTCCCGATGTGCCCATGCACTTTACCGCGTTCCATCCGGACTGGAAGATGCAGGATCGGCCGCCGACACCGGCCTCCACACTGACCCGGGCACGGCGCATCGCCATGGACAACGGCGTGCGCTATGCGTACACCGGCAACGTGCACGACGAGGCCGGGGGCAGCACCTACTGCCATCACTGCGGCCAGAAGCTGATCGGTCGGGACTGGTATGTGCTGAGCGACTGGAACCTCACCGCCGAGGGCGCGTGCAACGCCTGCGGGACACCCGTGGCCGGTGTCTTCGACGCCCGTCCCGGCGATTGGGGCGCCACGCGCCTGCCGGTGCGACTCGCGTCCTACGCGTGACTCGGCCCTGCCAGCGGGACGGGACCCCAGGGAACGTCTGCGCGGCCCGCTGAAGCGGGCATGATCCCGTGGGTACGGGCCGTCAGAGCCCTTTTGAGATGATGGCGATCTCGTCGCCGTCCGCCACCGGCGATTCCATTTCGGCAAACTGCTTGTTGACCGTCACCTGCACCCATTCCTCCGCCAGATGCTGGCGCCAGGTTTCGTCCCGGGTGCGCAGCCAGGCCAGCAGTGCCCGCACATCGGTGATGTCGGCAGGCAGGGTGGCCTCTTCGGAGGCTTTTCCCAGGTGGTCCGGAAGTCGACCGAAATAGAGCAGTCTCGCCATGGGTTGCAGTCCGCCTTGGAAGGGAGGCGACATTGTGGTTGGGCCGGCGGGTGCCGGTCAAGGGAACAGGGTTTGATATACTGGGACCCTCGTTTCACCACCTACGTGCTTTCCCCGCACCTTCGCAATGGATGGGATCATGACCGATCAGCCAGCACGCATTGGTATCCTCACGGTTTCCGACCGGGCCAGCCGTGGCCAGTACGATGATCGCAGCGGTCCGGCGATTCAGGCCTGGCTGGAAGGCGCGCTGGCGACGTCCTGGGAACCGGTCTATCGACTGGTGGAAGACGAGCAGCCCCACATCGAAGCGGCGCTGCAGGAGCTCTGCGACGAACAGGGATGCTGCCTGGTGGTGACCACGGGCGGTACCGGACCGGCATTGCGTGACGTGACCCCCGAGGCCACCGAATCGGTGTGCAGCAAGATGTTGCCCGGCTTAGGCGAGCAGATGCGCGCGGTGTCCCTGCGCTACGTGCCCACCGCGATCCTGTCCCGGCAGACCGCCGGCATCCGTGGCCGGTCCCTGATCCTCAACCTGCCGGGCAACCCCAAGGCCATCGCGGAATGCCTGGACGCCGTATTCGCCGCCGTCCCGCTGTGCATCGATCTCATCGACGGCCCCTACATCGACACCCGCCCCGAGGTCGTCAAGGCATTCCGGCCGGGCCGCAAATAACCCCGCCAGCGCTTCAGGGCGTCTCCAGGCGCAGCACGATGCCCGCCAAAGGGGGCAGGGTTACCACCAGGGACTGCTCACGCCCCATCCAGGGCGTGGGCTGGGTGTGCAGAGTGCCGCCGTTGCCCATGTTGCCGCCCCCGTAGTACTGGGAATCGGAATTGAGCGCCTCGCGGTAGCGGCCGGCTTCGGGTACGCCCAGGCGGTAATTGGTGCGGGGCACCGGCGTGAAGTTCAGCACCACCACCAGCACGCCCTCCTCGTCGCGGCGCAGGTAGCTGATGACGGACTGGGCCGCGTCGTGACAGTCGATCCATTCGAAGCCGTCGGGCTCGAAGTCATGGCGGTGCAGGGCGGTGGCATCCACATACAGGTGGTTCAGGTCCCGCACCAGGGACAACACGCCCTGGTGGCTCGCATGCTCCAGCGACTGCCATTCCAGAGCGGCATCGAAGTTCCATTCGCTGCGCTGACCGAACTCGCTGCCCATGAACAGCAGTTTCCTGCCCGGATAGGTGTACATGTAGGTGTACAGCAGCCGCAGGTTCGCGAAGCGCAGCCAGTCGTCGCCGGGCATCTTGTGGAGCATGGAGGCTTTTCCG
>DATFML010000349.1:0-5893 GCA_035266965.1 Gammaproteobacteria bacterium | reverse complement strand
CACGCGCACCGCGTCGCGCTCGGAGTCGGCCGGATAGACGTCGATCACCTCGCCCCGGGCGCGGTAGGTGCCGCGGCGCAGCTCCATGTCGTTGCGCACATACTGCAATTCGGCCAGCCGGCGCAGGATGTGACGCTGGTCCACCCGTTCGCCCCGCACCAGGTGCAGCACCATGCTGAGATACGAGCGCGGATCCCCCAGGCCGTAGATGGAGGACACGGTGGCCACGATGATGGCGTCGCGCCGCTCCAGCAGGGCCTTGGTGGCCGACAGCCGCATCTGCTCGATATGCTCGTTGATGGAGGCGTCCTTCTCGATGTAGGTGTCCGAGGAAGGCACGTAGGCTTCGGGCTGGTAGTAGTCGTAGTAGGAGACGAAGTACTCAATTGCATTGTGGGGAAAGAACTCCCGGAACTCGCCGTAGAGCTGGGCGGCCAGGGTCTTGTTGGGCGCCAGCACCAGCGTCGGGCGCTGCACCGCCTGGATCACGTTGGCGACGGTGAAGGTCTTGCCCGAGCCGGTCACGCCCAGCAGCACCTGGTGGGCAAGCCCGGACTGCACGCCTTCCACCAGCGCGGAGATGGCCGCCGGCTGGTCGCCGGCCGGCTTCATGGACGCTTCGATGCGCAAATCTTTGCTCATGGGGATTTAGCGACAACCGCTGTTAAAGTATCATTACACGCTCGCCACAACCCGACACCGCCAGGAGCAGCACTTGGACACCGTACCGCTGTCCCACCGCGTCCGACGTATCAAGCCTTCCCCCACACTGGCCGTCACCGCCCGGGCCGCCGAGCTGCGTGCAGCCGGACACGACATCATCGGCCTGGGCGCCGGCGAGCCGGACTTCGATACGCCGGAGCATATCAAGGCGGCGGCGATTCGGGCCATCGAGGCCGGACAGACCAAGTATACGGCCGTGGACGGCACCCCGGCCCTCAAGCAGGCGGTCATCGACAAGTTCCAACGCGAGAATGGACTGAGCTACGAGGCCGATCAGATCCTGGTGTCCTGCGGTGGCAAGCAAAGCTTCTACAACCTGGCCCAGGCCCTGCTGGACCCGGGTGATGAGGTCATCATACCGGCGCCCTACTGGGTTTCCTATCCCGACATGGTGCGCCTGGCCGACGCCGAGCCGGTGGAGATCTATGCCGGCATCGACCAGCAGTTCAAGGTCACCCCCCACCAGCTGGAAGCGGCCATCACCGAAAAGACGCGCCTGTTCGTCATCAACAGCCCGTCCAATCCCACCGGCGTCGCCTACAGCCGCGCCGAGCTGCAGGCCCTGGGCGAGGTGCTGCGCGAATACCCCAAAATCGTGGTGGCCACCGACGACATGTACGAGCATATCCTGTGGGCGGACGAGCCGTTCTGCAACATCGTCAACGCCTGCCCGGAGCTCTATGAGCGCACCTTCGTGCTCAACGGGGTCTCCAAGGCCTACGCCATGACCGGCTGGCGCATCGGCTATGCCGCCGGACCGGCCCCGGCCATCCAGGCCATGAAGAAGATCCAGTCCCAGAGCACCTCCAATCCCGCCTCCATTTCCCAGGCGGCGGCCCTGGCCGCCCTGGAAGGCGACCAGAGCTGCATCAAGTCCATGGTGGAGGCCTTCAAGAGCCGCCACGACTTCGTGGTCCAGGCCCTGAATGCCATGCCGGGGGTGCGCTGCCAGGCGGGGGACGGCACCTTCTACTGCTTCCCCAATGTCGAAGACGCCATCGCACGGGTGCAGGGCGTCACCAACGACGTGGAGCTGGCCGAACGACTGCTGAGCGACGCCGGCGTGGCACTGGTGCCCGGTTCGGCGTTCGGCGCCCGCGGCTATCTGCGCCTGTCGTTCGCCACCTCCATGGACAATCTCTCCAAGGCCGTGGATCGGCTCAGCGATTTCCTGACAGCATCTGCCTGACATTCCCTACATCCATATCCGAGCCCCCCTACAGCATTCTGCAACGCCGATCGTTAGCCTTGTTCCCTGAGCAACGGCCCCGTTCCCAATCGGCGGCCGACAAAGTTCGGGGGTCGGCACCGGGGGGCTTCCGACCCACGGATCAGGGAGGAAACGCGGACATGGATGTCCCTTGTTTTCCAGTGCCCGCTGGCGGGAGAGCCCGCCAGCGGGGCTTCACACTGGCCAACGCACTGGTCACTCTGGCGATCGCAGCGCTGTTGCTGACCCAGGCGATCCCGTCCCTGCAGACCTTCATCCAGCGCAACCGCGTGAGCACCGCGGTGAATCGCTTCTCCGGCGCGCTCCAATACGCTCGCAGCGAGGCCGTTCGACGCAGTCGGCGCGTGGTCCTGTGCCCGAGCGCCAACGGACGGGCCTGCGCCCACTCGGAACGGTGGGCGCAGGGCTGGATCGTATTCGCCGACCTGGACGGCGACCGCGAGCGCACCCGCGGCGAACCGCTGTTGCGCGCCGCGGCCGGCTTTGCCGAGGGCATCTCCATGCGCTCCACCCGCCACCGGCGACGCATACGCTATCAGGCCCTGGGCAATACCCACGGCACCAACGCCTCGTTCACCTTCTGCGACGGACACCGCCGGGCCCGGCCACGGGTGATCTGCCTGTCGGGCACCGGCAGGCCACGGGTGACGACCCGACGCTGCGACGGCAGCCCCATCCGCTGCCCGTCCACCTGAACCGGCTGGTTGCCGCTTTCCGTTTACGGCGGGACCGGGCGACAGAATGTCCGGGAGCTCATCGCTGACCCCGGCCGTCGATTCTCCGCCCGATCCCCGTCAACACACGACCCGGATACCATGACGAATTGTGGGTGATAAGAAAAAATTGTCCGGATATCAGTAATTTCTTCTGAGGCATTTGCACCCCCGCCCGGTTCAAGACCCCCATTTACCATAAGGGTAACAAGCCAATCGTTTGCGCCACCGGCACCGAACCCTGTGGGAATACAAGCGCTTCAGCGCCACGCGAGCCGATGGCATGCTTGATGCGCTGGTTTATTGGGCAAGGAGAGTCCCGTCCACGAACAGAGGACATTGCCCAATGACGAAAAGCAACACCGATGCATCTGACATGAAGGAGGTGTCGGTTGAGGAACTGCTGAAACATCTGCAATCCGATCCGGTCGCCGGGCTCACCGGCTCCGACGCTCAACACCGCCAGCAGCAATACGGCTACAACGAGCTGCAGGAAAAGCGCATCTCCCCCCTGATGAAGCTGGCCCAGTATTTCTGGGGCCCCATTCCCTGGATGATCGAAGTGGCCGCGGTGCTGTCCGCCGCGGTGCAGCACTGGGCCGATTTCACCCTGATCATGGCGCTGCTGGCGATCAACGCGGCCATCGGCTTCTTCGAAGAGCACAAGGCCGCCAACGCCCTCCATGCCCTCAAAGAGCAACTGGCCCTCAAAGCCCGCGCCCTGCGCGACGGCGCCTGGTCGGAGATCGCCGCCCGGGAGCTGGTACCCGGAGACATTCTCCGGCTGCGCCTGGGCGACATCGTGCCGGCGGACGTGAAGCTGATCGACGGCGACTACCTGCGGGTGGACCAGTCGGCGTTGACCGGCGAATCCCTGCCGGTGGACAAGAAAGTCGGTGATGTCGCCTATTCGGGCACCATCGCCAAACAGGGCGAAATGGTGGCGCTGGTGACCACCATCGGCGAGCAGACCTTCTTCGGGCGCACCGCCAAGCTGGTGGAAGCGGCCGGCGGTGAGTCCCACTTCCAGAAGGCCGTCATGCGCATCGGCAACTTTCTGATCGCGGTCGCGCTGGTGCTGAGCGCGGTGCTGATCGGAGTGGAGCTGTGGCGCGGCTCCTCGGTGATGCACCTGGTCCAGTTCGTGCTGATTCTGGTGGTGGCCTCCATTCCGGTGGCCATGCCGGCGGTGCTGTCGGTGACCATGGCCCTGGGCGCCCATGCCCTGTCGAAGATGAAAGCCATCGTTTCCAAGCTCCAGTCCATCGAGGAGATGGCGGGCATCGACATTCTGTGCTCCGACAAGACCGGCACCCTGACCCAGAACAAGCTGACCGTGGGCGAGCCGGTGCTGTTCGAAGCGCCGAGCGCCGAGGCACTGATCGAGGCGGCCGCGCTGGCCTCCCGGGCCGAGAACCAGGACGCCATCGACCTGGCCGTGCTCGCCGAGGCGGGCGACGGCGCCCTGGACGGCTACCGCCAGCAGAAGTTCATTCCCTTCGATCCGGTCGCCAAACGCACCGAAGGCTACGTGCGCGACCCGGACGGCAAGCTGTTCCGGGTCGCCAAGGGGGCGCCCCAGGTAATCCTGGACATGGCCGGCCCCGACACCGACGTTCGCCGCCGGGCCGAGCAGGCGGTGAACGACTTTGCCACCCGGGGCTTTCGCACCCTGGGCGTGGCACGGACCGACCCGGACGGCGGCTGGCGCTTTCTGGGCATCGTTTCCCTCTACGATCCGCCGCGGGAAGACTCCCTGGCGACCATCGCCGAGGCCAAGGCCCACGGCATCGATGTGAAGATCGTCACCGGTGACCATATCGCCATCGGCAGTGAAATATCCGCCCAGCTGGGACTGGGCCGCAATCTGTTGCCGGCGGACGTGCTCCAACCCGTGGCCGACGGTGCGCCGCCCGATGCGCGAACCATCGCCGCCCTGGAGAGCGCGGACGGATTCGCCCAGGTGTTCCCCGAGCACAAGTACGACATCGTACGGACCCTGCAGGCCGGCGGGCATCTGGTGGGCATGACCGGCGACGGCGTCAACGACGCGCCGGCGCTCAAGCAGGCCGACGTGGGCATCGCGGTGTCCGGGGCCACCGACGCGGCCCAGGCCGCCTCCAGCCTGGTGCTCACCGAGTCCGGGCTGTCGGTGATCATCCATGCGGTGGAAGAAGCGCGGCGCATGGTGGAGCGGATGACCAGCTACGCCACCTACCGCATTGCCATGACCATCGACATCATGGTGTTCGTGGTGCTGGCCATGCTGACCTACGAGTTCTATCCGCTCACCGCCATCATGATCATCCTGCTGGCCCTGCTGGACGACATCCCCATCATGACCATCGCCTATGACCACGCCTGGCTGGACCCCAGGCCGGTGCGCTGGCGTCTGGGAAGGGTGCTGTCCATCTCGTCGGTGCTCGGCGCACTGGCGGTGGTCGAGACCTTCGGGATGCTGTTGGTGGCCAAGCACCACCTGGGGCTGGACTTCGGACAGTTGCAGACGGTGATGTTCCTGCAGCTGCTGGCCGGCGGTCAGCTCATGCTGCTGGTCACCCGCACCAAGCGTGGCTTCTGGCAGACGCCCCTGCCCTCCTGGCAGTTGGCTGTGGCCATCGCCGCCACCCAGAGCGTGGGTGTGCTGCTGGCCGGGCTGGGCTGGCTGATGCCGGCGATCCCCTGGACGGTGATCGGTCTGGTGTGGGTCTACAACCTGGTCTGGATGGTGGTGCAGGATGCCGTCAAGTTCATCATCTACCGCATCCTGGATCGGGTGGCCGCGCAGCGCAGCCGGGCGAGCCGCCCCGTTGTGGAGGCCCATCAGGACTGAGTCCCGTCAACGGGAAAGCTGCGCCGGCTCGCCTGCGGGCCGGCGCAGCGGCCGTATCGACGCAGCGGCCCCCACCCCGCATCCGCTTCCTCGCCCGTTACAAGACCGCACGCCGTGAAGCGGCGGACACATGAGACGGCTCAGCGACGTTGCGCAGACCCCGGGGGCTCGGCATCCACCGGCCAGTGGTGACACACCAGCACGGCGATGGCCGCGGAGATCAGGCGAGCCACGGGCGGATCCGAGCGGGACGGCAGCACGATAGGGACCCTCGCGCCGACCACCACGCCCGCCATGGTGGCACCGGCCAGGTATTCCAGGTCCTTGGCCAGAATGTTGCCGGCGTTCAGATCCGGTGCCAGCAGGATGTCCACCTCACCGGCCACCTCGCTC
>DATFML010000348.1:0-8747 GCA_035266965.1 Gammaproteobacteria bacterium | reverse complement strand
CGCACCTGGCCATCGTCCACTGAGACTTCGGCAACCTCGCTCACGTAACTGCCGAAGGAACGGTAGACGGCTAGACCCCGGTGGCGTCCGGGCGGTGCCGGCCGGCCCCAGCCGGCACCCTGGGCAGCGCGGTCCAGCACGCCCAAGTGGCGTGGCGCGTCTTTCAGCAAGGCTCGCCGATACTCGTACGGGTCGCGGCCGGCCGCCAGAGCCAGTTCGTCGATGAACGATTCCACCACGAAGGCATCCTGGCCGGCGCCCACCGAACGCCACGCCCCGGCGGGCAGCGGCGAGTCCACTTCAACGAATTCACTGCACAGATTCGGAATGGCATAGGGCAGCTCGGCACAGCCTTCGCCGACCAGAGCGTGGCCGGCAATACGCTGGAACCACGCCAGCGGCCACCCATCGGCGTCCAGCGCCGCCCGAAGGTGCGTCCGATGAGGGGGACGGTAATAATCGTGCTGCATGTCGTCGACGCGTGTCCAAAGCACCTGCACCGGCACGCCGGTGATACGAGCCAGCTCCACCGCGTCCGTCACCATGTCCGATTCGAGCCGCCTGCCGAATCCGCCGCCGATATGCTGGGAATGAACCCGGACGCGCTCCAACGGCAGGCCACTGGCATGAGCCGCGGCCTGCCGGGCGCCCTCCGGACTCTGGGTACCGAGCCAGACCTCGCAGCTGTCGCGCGTCACCCGCGCGGTACAGTTCATGGGCTCCAGGGTGCCGTGGGCCAGAGGCGCAGTGGCATAGTCGGCTTCCACGCCGTGGGCAGGCTGCTGGAAGACGCGTTCCACATCGCCGACGCGCCGGCGTACTTCCCCGCCGCCACCGACGGCCGCTCGAAGCCGGTCGTCGAGAGCCTCCGTATTCAGCCCTGTTCGGGTGCCCGGTTCCCAGGTCATTTGGAGCGCCTCGCGCCCGCAAAGCGCCGCCCAGGAATTGCTCGCCACCACGGCGACCCCGCTGCTGATCTCCACCACCCGCTCCACGTCGGGCACGTTCAGCGCCGCCGCGTCGTCGAAGGCGGCCAGTTCACCGCCGATGATCGGGCAACGTGTGATGCTTGCCACGCGCATCTCCGGCAGCACCACATCCAGACCGTACACGGTGCGCCCGGCCACCATCGCGGGGATGTCCAGCCGCGGCAACGGACGGCCCAACAATCGGCAGTCGCGGCTGGCTTTCAGTGCCACTTTGGACGGCGCGCTGGTACCGGCCGCATCCCGGGCCAGCGCCCCGTAGCCCAGCCGGCGACCGCTGGGCCAGTGCAGCACGGCACCGTCCTGGGCCCCGCACTCCTGCACCGGAACCTGCCACTGCCGTGCGGCGGCCTGTATGAGTCGGTCGCGGGCCTGCGCTCCGGCCTGCGACAACCGCTCCCATTCGGCTCGCACACTGGTGCTGCCGCCGGTGGTCTGCTCACCGAACATGGGATTGCGGTACCGGGTCTGCGCCGGTGCAAACTCGGTTTGCACGCTATCCAGGCCTACCTCCAGCTCTTCGGCCACCAGCATCGCCAGCGCCGTGCTCACGCCCTGTCCCATCTCGGCGTGATTGACGACAACAGTAACGGAGCCGTCCGGCGCGATACGGATCCAATCGTTCAACACAGTGCCGGCATCGACGGTGTTCGACGCCGGCCGCATGGGTTGGTCAATGGACCTGTGTCCCGCCGCGGCGTGTATCGCCTGCCGGATGCGCTGATAGGTACCGCATCGGCACAGCACGTCCCCCATGGCCGCATCCATGTCGCCGTCACGGGGATCGGGATGGCGGCCGAGCAGCGCCGCGGCGGTCAGTATCTGCGCCGGCTGACAGTAGCCGCATTGGGGCACCTGGCGGTCGATCCAGGCCGACAACACCGGATGGCCATGGGCGGCCAATCCTTCGATGGTGGTGATATGTCGCTCGGCAAGATCCCGGACGGGCACCACGCAACTGCGCAGGGGCTCGCCGTCGCAAAGCACCGTACAACTGCCGCAGACCCCGACACCACACCCGTATTTGGTCCCTTTGAGACCCAGACTATCGCGCAACGCCCATAGCAGGGGGGTGTCGGGAGCGACGTCGATTTCGCGGGGTTCGCCATTGATGATGAGGCGTGGCATTACTCCACCTCTCGGGATCGAAAACGTCCGGGCGGCAGTGCGCATGGCCCGCTTCCCCGAATACTAGTCGAAATCCGGAGCTGTCCCGGATTTTGTCGGTTCGGCTACGATAGGAGGCTCTTCAACCCGAACCCCGCAGTCGACAAGGGTTACGCCAATGATTCACGCCCCGGTCACCATACGCACCGCCGCGACCACCGATCTGGAAGCCATCAACCGCGTCGTCGAGCGCGCCGTCATGAGTTGGGACCTGCCGGAACGGGTCAAGCGCCTGTCACTCCCGGTCTACCGTTACACGGAGGCCGATCTCGCCGCCCTGGAAACGGTGGTCGCCGTCACCGCGAAGGACCTCGTCGGTGTGGCAGCCTGGGAGCACGCCGACGCCGCCGATTTGCCCGGCTCCGGCGATGCGCTGCTGCTCCATGGGCTGTACGTGGATCCACGCCACAACGGCCAAGGCATCGGTACGCAACTGCTGCAGGCCACCGAGGCCGCCGCGCGCGAACAGGGCATGACGGGAGTGGTGGTTAAAGCGCAGCGTGACGCCGCGGGGTTCTTCAAGGCCCGAGGCTACCGAGCCATGGAGGTGACAAACGCCGGCCGCGATTATGCCCATCGATTGTGGAAGGCAGTGGACTGACGGTCGACGCCAACCACCCACGCAACACCGTGGACCGGCCCCAGGCCACGCAACGCCAGCAACCCGGCGGACACCGATGAGATTGGCGCAAAACCGATAGCGTAAAAGGGGTCGGCGTAAAAGGGGTCGGTGACAAATGATTCTCATTTGTCACCGACCCCTTTTTCTCTCGCTCCAAGACTACCGACCTGTGGACATGACGGACGCCAGCCGGGACGACGCCCAGCGACGGTGGAAGGCGGTGGATTGGTGGCCCTGCCGGTAACTCGGGAAACGTTCCGCCAGAGAGCAGTGAACGCCCGGTGTGCGCCTGCCGGATGCATTACACCCCCTTTGCCATGCTTGTTACGCCCCTCTCTGATGTTCTTTTCTCGCCGTGCCTCCCCTTTACGGCACTACGAAAGCCCTTCCTCCATCCGCCAACCCGCTCCGCTCTCGTTACTTGAACTTATCGTTATTTTCACATTCTGTGCTGAAAAGACCCAGTTTCCTCAAGCCAACGTAGTGCTCGCCGTTAAGTGCACATAAGGAGGTCGTCACCGGATGGTAAAGCGGGCTTGGCCGGTCGGGACTTCCTAATTGAGGGGGTTTTAGTTCCAAATCCGGACACATCCAGGGAGGTATGCAATGAAACGACTGAAAACAATTCCGCTGCTGCTTGGCATCCTGTTTCTCACCGCCTGCGGTGGCGGTGGCGGCAGCAGCACCGCCAACAACGGCACGGTCAACGGCGTCGCGACAGCGGCGCAGGTCTCCGTGGTAACAGCCAACTGACTCAGGGAAGGGTAAACCATGAAATTTCCAACGCCGACACACAAGTCCGCCCTGCTGCCGCTGCTGGCGCTCGGGGCCCTGCCGATCACGGTGCACGCCGCGCTGCCAGCAGATTCCCCGTACGCCACCGACCCGCAGAGCGCTTACGTGGAAGACGCCACCTCCGATGGCATCGCCAACCTCAACCAGGTGCTCTGCATTGTGCACGCCATGCGCCCGGCCGCCATGGTGAATAAGGGACCCTACGTGGCCCTGGTGGACATGAACAAATGTGATTCCCGCAGCCAGGCCAGCGCCAGCAACTCCACGGCAGGAGCCTCAGGCGCTACCTCGGCACCCAACTACATGAACGCCGTGGTCAACATCACCCGCGCCGACAACACCCGGCCCATGACCGGCAAGGTCTGGATGAGTGTGTCCGAGCAGGGCACCAAGTTCGACGTGTTCGTGCACCTGACCGCTACCCGGTCTCCGGGCGATGCGCCTCCCTACGGGCAGTTCCGCGTGGATTACATCAGCAAGCTGCCCAACGGCTCGACCGGATTCAACGGCTTCATCGATGCCAACGGTCCGGACGTCAACTACTTCGAGACCGGGCAGATGTCCAACAACACGGCTCTTGCCATGACGGCCACGTCCACCAGCTCCGGGTCGGGAACGATGAAGGAATCGCCCCAGGGCAGCCCGGTGACCTTCAACTTCGCCTACGATTCGAGCGAACCCAACTATCCGGCGGGCGTGTTCAGCCGCAGCGACGGAGGCCCGCCGGTCTGCTTCGACCGATCCAAGGCCAATGCCCAGAAGTCCGTGTGGCGCTACGGCACCTACAACGCCAACGACGGCACGCGAGTCGACCAGGCCAATCCCGGCTTTCCGGTGACCGCTTCCTACAACGGGTCCAGTTATTACGGGTTCGCCGGATATTGGGGCATCAATTTCCAGGGCCTCGACCTCAACACCCTGGCCGACGGCCCCGTCGCCGGCGCCACGGTCAAAGACCAGCGGCCTGGCAACACCGCCACCTACAGCCTGTCCAAGGTGAGCGGTAAGCTGACCAAGTGGACACGCAACCAGAAGACCCTGGCAAAGATGGATGGCATTCCGTTCGTCACGTGGGTTGATCTGAGCTCGATTACCAACAAGCTCCCGGCCTCGGGTCCGCAAAACTGGCAGATGTACTGGGATGACGCCAACGGGCAGTTCGTGGTCACCGGTATGCAGGACTGCAGCAACGGGCCATGCGTCGTCGCGTCCGTTCAGCCTTCGGTGCCACTCCCTGCCGGAGCACTCGCCAGCGAACCCCTGTCCGGCTGGGCCGACGGCTTTGGCGGTAACATAGACATACCCTATACCGCAAGCTCCACCCACCTCGGCACCGATCCCGTGTACTACTACTCACAGACCCAGGTCATCCCGGGCAGCAGCAACGCGCCCAGCGCCCTGTACTGTGTGTCCAACTGCCCGACCGCCGCCTCGATCAACAGCTTCACAAGCAGCGGCGGCTCCCCCTTTGACAGCACTACGACCCAGTATGGAGGTTATGGCACCAGCCAGGTCACCTATAGCTTCGACAGCGGCGGCCTGAAGGAAAGCAGCACGCCGATGACAGTGACCGATAGCAATGTGCTGACCGGCCAGTACCAGTATGGCGTCATGACCGGCCGGTTGTTCGACGCGCTCTTGTCCAACGCCAACTGCCCCTCCGGCAGCCCGAGCGGCAATATCTGTGAACCGCCGCAGCCCAGCGTCTACTACACCTGGCAGACCGGCGCCGATCAGTGGAATCAGACCATGTGGCTGACACGCACCAGCGACGGCACCGTGGTCAAGTTCGATCCGCCTGAGAACATCAGCTACACCGTGCCCAACGGATCAGCCTATGGCACCTGGGCCGGCAAGCAAGTCCAGCTGCAATTCGACGGCTTCGGCAATTTGAACGGCATACCGGGCCACTGTGTGAGCGCCGACACGAACGACAACGTGGACTGCAGCACGGCCAACGCCCGCTACGTGCCGGCCTTCGCCCTGCCGGACGGGGCGACCATGACGCTGCCGGGCTCCGGTACGCCTCTCATCGTCAAGGCCCTGGATACGGAAATGCGGCTGGCGAAGGTGACCTGCTCGACCACCAATCTGTCGACGCCCACCGCCAACGCAACACTGCCGACCAGCGCCGGGCTGCACGACCCGAGCAACTCGGGGGACAGCGACTACATTGGTGTCAAGCCGACGGTAACGGATCCGCCGAAAGTCATCGACGGCGTCATCCAGTAACCCCCCGAAAAAGGGGTCGGTGACAAATGATTCTCATTTGTCACCGACCCCTTTTCTTTCGCTCCGACCCCTTTTCTTTCGCTCTCGTCGCCGTCTCTGAGCCCTGCCACCAACCGTCCCACTGGTGCATTTTTTCCGAATGCAAACCAATTGTTAAGTCCAATAATTTTACACCCTTCCGGCGCGTTCAGGCTGTTCATAACACATTGAATCAGGCCCTGAACGCACCCCATAGTCGAGCCTGCACCTCGGAACCCCGGGGTATTTGCACCACTGATATGTCGTGGTTTTTTTACAGCGATTAGCCGCCCTCTTTGAACGCCGCTTCAAGAACGCCTGGTTTCCAAAGGGTTTCGGTTCATGGCGTAGAACTTGCCACAAAACCACTGGATCTCCCTTGCCGCACTTTCGCGGCATCGCATCCAATCGGGAGGACTACGCACCATGAGTTCAAGACGAAACAATCGCAGGCATATATTTCTCGGAGCGACCGCCGGCGCGCTGCTGGCATGCTTGTTCGCCGGGCAACAGGCCGCCGCCACGCCGCTCTATGCCCAGGGCTTTGAAACCAACAATGCGGGCTGGAACGTATTCGGCGGTTCGCTGAACGCCTCACGTGTGGCGTCGGGCACCAACGGCATCACGGCAGCCAGCGGCTCCTATTACGGCCTGGCCACCGGCAGCGGCGGCATCACCAGCTCGGGCGGCGCCTCCAGTGCGGCAACCAACTGGGGCGGCTACGGTTTCAACCCCGGCTGTGCCAGCAGCAGCTGCGCAGCGACGTCGTTTCCGGCGGGCGGCTACACCACTTCCCTGGACATCTACCTGAACATGAACAGCGGCGCCGCCAACGATACCCGTTTCGACTTCACGTCCGCCATCAGCAAGCCGGACGGCTCTTTTCTGCGGGACTTCGTGTTCAACGCCGGCTTTTACAACGACACCGATTCGACCGGCAACGGACCGCGCTTCGTCATCAGCACCGGCAACAATGCGTTGCGCAGCAACAGCTACCCCAAGAACCCGGGGCACGACCCGTTCACGGTCACCACTACCGGCTGGTACACCTTCCAGCAGCACTTCTACGACAACGCCGGCATCCTGGCAGTGGACATGAATCTGCTCAACAGCGCCGGTGCGCTGTTGAACTCATGGACGCTGAGCAATCCAACCGATGTCATCGCCACTACGGTGGGCGGCAACCGCTACGGATGGGTTGCGACCAACGAGTTCCCCTACCTCGCCATCGACAACGCGGCGTTGGACAGAACCACCGTTCCCGCTCCGGGGACTCTTCCCCTCATCGCGCTGGGCCTGGCCGGCGTCGGGTTCGCACGACGCAAGAGACCCACGTAACCCGAGTCGGCAGGCGAAGACGGACGTCTGCAGCCGCCTCGGTTCAGCCCAACTGAAAAAGGGGTCGGTGACAAGTGATTCTCATTTGTCACCGACCCCTTTTCTCGGTCGGCTCAATCTGAACGCGCGCGCTTCGGCTTGGAGCGGGCCTTTGCCTGACGTTTCTGATCGCCCTTCCTGCGAACGCTCTTCTTCTGGCTTGTGCTCTTCCCTGCGTCTTTGGTGCCGGCACCCTTGCCCGGCTTCGTGGACCGGCGCCGGCCACCGGGCTCCTCCGTCTGGTCGGCCATGCTGAGCTGCAGCTGTTGTCCGCAGACACGGACCTTCTGCAGGTGTCTCAATACGGGTTTGGGCAGGCCTGCGGGCAGGTCCACAGTGCTATAGGTATCGTGGAACTTGATGTGACCGATATCGCCGCTGTCGAGCCCGGCTTCGTTGGCGATGGCGCCCACGACATTTTTCGCTTCCACGCCATGGGCACGTCCCACTTCGATCCGATAGCGCAGCATACCCGCCGGGGCGGCCCGCGCTGCGTCCGAGGCGGTGCGCTTGCGTACCGGCTCGTGCCCGGACCTCGGCTCCCGCTCGACCTTGCCGCCCGGGGCTTCCCGTTCCGCCGCTCGTTTCACCGCTACCCTGGGCGGAGCCAGGGGACGGTCTTGCTGCAGCAGATAAGCCAGCGCGGCGGCAATCTCGCTCAAACCGGTGTTGTGCTCGCTCTGGTAGTCTTCCACGAGCTGCTCGAAAAAGCCGAGCTCCTGGGATTCAATAGCGTCGGTAATGGTCTGCTTGAAGCGCTCCACTCGCCGGTCGGCGATGGCCTCGTGGCTGGGCAGCTGCATGGGCGTGATGCGCTGGCCGGTGGCGCGCTCGATGGCGCGCAGCATGCGGGTCTCACGAGGCGCCACGAACAGGATGGCCTCCCCCTTGCGACCGGCTCGTCCGGTGCGGCCGATGCGATGCACGTAGGCTTCGGTGTCATAGGGAATGTCGTAGTTGATGACGTGGCTGATCCGCTCCACATCCAGCCCGCGGGCGGCCACGTCGGTGGCGACCACGATATCCAGCGCGCCGCTCTTGAGGCGTTCAATGGTCTTCTCCCGCAGGGCCTGAGTCATGTCGCCGTTCAGGGCGGCGCTGGAATAGCCGCGCGCCTCCAGCTTCTCCGCAAGCTCCAGGGTGGCGATCTTGGTGCGCACGAAAATGATCAGCGCCCTGAAGTCCTCGAGCTCCAGCATACGGGTGAGCGCATCGAGCTTGTGCACGCCGCTCACCTGCCAGTAACGTTGCGTAATGGTCGTGACGGTGGTGGTCTTGGTTTTGATGCGAATTTCCACCGGGTCGCGCAAGTGCTTCTGGGCGACCCGCCGGATGGGCTCCGGCATGGTGGCGGAAAACAAGGCGACCTGCTTCTCGTCCGGCGTGTGCTCGAGAATCTGCTCCACATCGTCGATGAAGCCCATGCGCAACATTTCGTCCGCTTCGTCCAGCACCACGGCGGCGAGGCGATCCAGCACCAGGGTACCGCGACGCAAGTGGTCCTGGACGCGGCCGGGCGTCCCCACCACCACGTGCACACCGCGGCGCAG
>DATFML010000347.1:0-2839 GCA_035266965.1 Gammaproteobacteria bacterium | reverse complement strand
GTAGTTCGTGCAGCAATAGCAGGTGCAGTCGGCATCGATGGGGGCGGGGTCTTCGGCATGGACGGCGTTGCGGAGTTTGAGTCGGCCGTTCCAAGTGAAGGCCTGTGCGTTGCGTCCGTTGCGGGTGGGCATGACGCAGTCGAACATGTCCACGCCCCGGCGCACCGCCTCCACGATGTCCTCCGGCCGCCCTACCCCCATCAGATAGCGGGGCCGGTCCCCGGGCATGCGGGGCGTCAGCGTCTCCAGCACCCGCCGGCGCTCGTCCGCAGGCTCGCCCACCGACAGGCCGCCTATCGCATAGCCGTCGAACCCGGTTTCCACCAGGCGTTGGAGAGACTCGGCCCGCAGCGCCGGATACATGCCCCCCTGGACGATCCCGAACAGGGCGGCGGAGCTGTCGCCGTGGGCGCTGCGGCTGCGCTCGGCCCACCGCAAAGACAGTTCCATGGAGCGGCGCGCCTCGGCCTCCGAGGCCGGATAGGGGGTGCACTCGTCGAACACCATCACGATATCCGAGCCGAGGGCGCGTTGTACCGACATGGACTCCTCGGGCCCCAGAAAGACCCGGTCCCCGTTCACCGGCGAACGAAAGCGAACCCCCTGCTCGCTGATGCGGCGCAATTCCCCCAGGCTGAAGACCTGGAAGCCGCCGGAGTCGGTGAGAATGGGTCCGTCCCAGTGCATGAAGTCATGCAGGTCCCCGTGGGCGGCAATGACCTCCACGCCCGGGCGCAGCATCAGGTGAAAGGTGTTTCCCAGAATGATCTGGGCGCCGGTCCCACGCACCGCTTCAGGTGTCATGGCCTTGACGGTACCGTAGGTACCCACCGGCATGAAGGCCGGCGTGTCCACCTGACCGCGGGCGAAGTTGAGCCGGGCCCGGCGGGCCGGCCCGTCGGACTGCAGCAGCTCGAAACGCATGTCGGCGGCCATGGTTACGCCGTTCGGGTGACGAACATCGCATCTCCGTAGCTGAAGAAGCGATAGCGGGCCTGCACGGCATGCCGGTAGGCGGCCATCATGGCCTCATAACCGCCGAAGGCGCACACCAGCATCAGCAGGGTCGACTCCGGAAGGTGGAAATTGGTTACCAGAGCGTCCACCGTCCGGAAGCGATACCCCGGAGTGATGAACAGGTCGGTGGCGCCGCTGAACGGTTCCACCCTGCCGCTGCCGGATGCCGCCTCCAGACTGCGCACCACCGTCGTCCCCACTGCCACCACACGCCCTCCCCGGGCGCGGGTGTCATGCACCCGTCGGCAGGTCTGCGCCCCCACTTCCACCCGCTCCGAGTGCATGTTGTGGTCTTCCAGGCGTTCGGCCCGCACCGGCTGGAAGGTGCCCGCCCCCACGTGCAGGGTCACGAACGCACTCTGCACGCCCCGGTCGGCCAACCGGGCCAGCAGCTCGGGGGTGAAGTGCAACCCCGCGGTGGGTGCCGCCACCGCGCCGGGCACCCGGGCGTACACGGTCTGGTAGCGGTCGCGATCCCGTTTGTCGTCGCCACGGCGGATATACGGCGGCAAGGGGACATGCCCGTACTGTTCCAGCAGGTCCAGCACCGGACGCCGGTCGTCGAAGCGCAGCACGAACAGGTCCCGCTCCCGGCTTTCCACTTCCACGCGCAGGCCATCGCCGAGCACCAGCCCGGTGCCGGGACGCGGCGGCTTGCTGGCGCGGACATGGGCCAGCACCCGCTGATCCTCCCGGATCCGCTCCACCAGCACCTCCACCCGCCCGCCGCTGTCCTTGGCACCGAACAGGCGTGCCGGGATCACCCGGGTGTCGTTGAACACCACCAGGTCCCCCGCTGTCAACAACTCTGGCAGATCGGTAAAACGTCGATCGGCGAGCGTTCCGTTGGCACCATCCAGACACAGCAGCCGGCTGGCCGCGCGCTCCCCCAGGGGCTGCTGCGCGATGAGCTCGGCGGGAAGATCGTAGTGGAAATCGCGACGCTGCATGGCGCGGGATGGTAGCACAAGGCCGTGGTCGGCCTATCGCGGACGTGTTGCCCCCTCTCCCGGATGGCTTATACTAAGCGGCTTGAATGCCGGGATGGCGGAATTGGTAGACGCGCCGGACTCAAAATCCGGTTCTGGCGACAGAGTGCGAGTTCGAGTCTCGCTCCCGGCACCAACCTTATCGGCGATGGTATCCATCGCCCGGGACCCGGTCAGCTCCCGTCATCCCCAGGGCACGGGCCCGACCGATCCACACGACGCCGGCATGGAACGTGCCTCTTGGAGAATGCATGCGCATACGCGCTCCGGCGGCTCTGATCGGGCTTGACCGGCGGGGTCGTTGATTCGAAGGCTGGGACGCTTATGGCTGGTACACGATACTCCCTGGAAGTCAGACCGAAGATCCCCGAGCGCCTGGCGCGGCTGCAGGAACTGGCCAACGATCTGCTGTACAGCTGGGACCGGCAGGTGCGGGGGCTGTTCTTCCGTCTGGACCGGGACCTGTGGGAATCCTGCGGACACAACCCGAAAGTGTTCCTGCGCCGTATCGCCCAGGAGCGGCTGGACGAAATGGCCGGCGACCGGGTGTTCCTGGAGGACTACAACCGCGTCCTGACCACCTACGATACCTATCACGGGGAACAGATACGCACCGGCATCGACCAGTACCTCGATCCGGAACGGGATCTCATTGCCTACTTCTGCGCCGAGTTCGGGTTTCACGAAAGCCTGCCCATCTACTCCGGCGGCCTCGGCATCCTGGCCGGGGACCACTGCAAGGCCGCCAGCGATCTGGGCATTCCCTTCATCGCCGTGGGCATGCTGTATCGGCAGGGCTATTTCACCCAGAGCATCGACGCCCACGGCAATCA
>DATFML010000346.1:0-7021 GCA_035266965.1 Gammaproteobacteria bacterium | reverse complement strand
TGCTGGTGATTGCCGCTACCGACCGGCCGGGGGTCAACCGCCAGGTCTCGGAACTGGCGCGCGCGCAACGCCTGCCGGTGAATGTGGTGGACAGCCCCGACCTGTGTACCTGCATCATGCCCTCCATTCTGGACCGCTCGCCGGTGATGGTGGCCGTTTCCACCGGCGGCAAGGCGCCGGTGCTCGGCCGGCTGCTGCGCGCCCGGCTGGAGACGCTGATTCCGTCGGCTTACGGCCGCCTCGCCGCCCTTGCCGAGTCCTACCGGCCTGCGGTCAAGGACCGCATCCCGGACGGGGAAGCCCGGCGCCGTTTCTGGGAGGACATGCTCAACGGTCCGCTGGCGGAGATGGTCTTTGCCGGCAGGGACGGCGAAGCGCGCGCCCATCTGGAACAGGCCCTCGCCAACCACCAGGGCGATGGCGCGCCGGCCGGTGAGGTGTACCTGGTGGGCGCCGGGCCCGGTGATCCCGACCTGCTGACATTCCGAGCCCTGCGGCTGATGCAGCAGGCGGAAGTGGTGGTCTATGATCGGCTGGTGGCTCCGGCGATCGTGGATCTCACCCGGCGGGACGCCGAACGGATCTATGTCGGCAAGGAGCGCAACAATCACGTGGTGCCCCAGGGCCAGATCAATCGCCTGCTGGTGGATCTGGCCAAACAGGGCAAGCGGGTATTGCGCCTGAAGGGCGGCGACCCGTTCATCTTCGGCCGCGGCGGCGAGGAGATCGAAATCCTGGCCGAGGAGGGCATCCCGTTCCAGGTGGTGCCGGGTATCACGGCGGCGTCCGGGTGCGCCTCCTATGCGGGCATACCCCTGACCCATCGGGATTATGCCCAGTCCTGCGTGTTCGCCACCGGCCACCTCAAGGACGGCAGCCTCGACCTGAACTGGACCCAGCTGGTGCAGCCGGGGCAGACTGCGGTTTTCTACATGGGGCTGACCGGGATCGCTGTCATCTGCCGTCAGCTCATCGCCCACGGAATGCCTGCGGGCACGCCGGCGGCACTGGTGGAACGCGGTACCAGCCGGGAGCAACGGGTGCTGATCGGAACCCTTGAAACGCTGCCCCGGATCGTCACCGAATCGAAGGTGCACGCACCCACACTGACCATCGTGGGCGAGGTGGTGCGGCTGCATGAGCGGCTCAAATGGTTCCGGCCGGAGCGGGACATCGACCCGGCGGCCATTGCCGGCGGCTCCGGCGAGGAGGCGCCGGCGGGCCTCGGCGGCGCCGACGTCACGACCGATGCCGCGGTGCCGCAATAGGCGGGGCACTTTCTGTTCGCATTACGTTTCGGAGCGCCCGGGTCGCGGGCGTGGAGGATGGTTATGGAAAGCAGTTGCGGCGGTAGCGAGCTGTTCGCCTTGCAGGTGCTCGGCGAGAGCATGGTGCCGGAGTTCGCCGACGGCTGCATCATTGTGGTCGACCCTGCCGGGGTGATCGAGCATGGCTGTTATGTGGTGGCCCGGCACGACGAAGAGTATGTCTTTCGGCAGCTGTCCATCGAGGCTGATCGGTACTTTCTTCGGCCACTCAACGCCGACCATGAGTCATATGAAATCAGTGGCTTGGAAGAAATTCATGGTGTAGTGGTTCAACAGGCGGGACGACGGCGCCGGGACCACAAGTCATACGTCTGAGCAGAGCGCGCGGGCCAGCGTCCGGGCTGCGCCGATCAGGCTCTGGGTGGCATCTGGTCCGCACGGACCCGTGCAGTGAAGTACTCGTCGGCGGTTTCCATGTCCACCGGGCGGCCTGCACGGTCCACCAGGGGCAATTCGTAGTCGTTCCATCCCCGCAGTCCGGTCTTCAGAGAGCAGGTGGAGCGGAAGCCCATCAGGTGCATGGTGTAGGCGGCCAGCACGCTGCGGTAGCCGGAGCGGCAAATGACGACGATGTCGCGCTCGCGGCCGGCTGCCAGCTCCGGGACGGTTTCCTCGTAGCCGTAGTCGCAGGCGGACTCGAGAATGCCGCGGGGCACGCTCAGTGCGCCGTCGATGTGCATGGTCTCGAACTCGTAGGGCTCGCGCACATCGACCAGCAGAGCGTCGGGCCTGTCGGTGAGAAATGCCTCGACGTCCCAGGGCATGAGCTCCCGAACCCGGGACTGGCAGTCGGCGATCAGGTCCGTGTAGCGTTTGGATCGTTGCTGCGCGCTCAATCCGCGCTCCGAAGTGCCGAGGTGCGATTGGAATGCAGGCCCTGCTCCACGGCAATCACGGCGGCCTCCACGCGCGAATGCACGCCGAGTTTGCGCAGGATCGATTTCACGTGCAGTTTGACCGTGCCGTCGGAAATGCCCAGGTTGCGGGCAATCATCTTGTTGCTCTGACCCTCGGCCAGCAGGCCGAGAATCTCGTTTTCCCTGGGGGTGAGGTCGGAAAACGGGTCCGAGCTGTCCGCCGCAACGGCGCCGTCGCGCTGGACGATCTTGACCAGCACCGGCGCCAGATTGCGGGCGACCACCGTCTTGCCCGCCATGATGTCCCGCAGGGCCACGACCAGCTCATCCGGCTCGGTATCCTTGATCAGATAGCCCTGGGCCCCGCTGCGCAGGGATTCCACCAGGTCCTGCTCGTTGCTGCTGGTGGTGAGCATGACCACGGGCATGGTCATGCCGGTGCTGCGCAGTTGGCGCAGCACGTCGATGCCGTTCATGCCGGGCAGGCGCATGTCGAGCAGAATCACGTCGGGTTTCAGCTCCTGCGCGAGGCGCAGGCCTTCTGCGCCGTCGCCCACCGCCGCCACAACCTGGATACCGCGGTGCTCCAGCAGGCCGAGAAGACCGACCCGGAAAAGCGTGTGATCGTCGATCAACAGAACACGGAGGCTCATAACGTCATCCGTTGGAGGTCATTCGCTGTAGCGCGCTCACTCCATTGGTCGCGGATGCAGGAGGGATCTGGAAGGTGAGCATGACGCGGGTTCCCTCTCCCGGTTCGCTCTCGATGCGAAGCTCACCCCCCATTCGTTTGGCGCGTTCCTCCATGATCGACAGGCCGATGTGCTCGCCGGCCGCGCTGTTGCGAGGCCTTTTGACTATGCCGGTGCCGTCGTCCTCGATCAACACCGAACAGTGGCCCTGTTCGTCGTTGCGCATCATCACCCGTACGGTGTGCGCCTTGCTGTGTTTGCGCACGTTGCACAGCGCCTCCTGGATGATGCGGACCATTTCCATCTGCATCCCTTCGGACAGCTGCTCGTTGCGCCATTCCTTCTGCAGGAAGATCTGTACGGAGCTTTCGCTGCGGAAGCGCTCCACCAGCTGTTCCACGGCCGGCACCAGGCCATGGGGTCCGGCGGGTGCCCGGAAGTGCTCGATGAGGGTGCGCAGCTCCTTGTTGGCTTCGTCCAGACTGTTCTCGATCTGCTCGAGCTCCTGCCACAGGGCCGCTTCCTCGTTGCGGTGCAGGGTCTCGTCCAGGACGCGGACCTGGAAGCGCAGGCTGGCCAGGGACTGGGCCAGGGAATCGTGCAGCTCGTGGGCCAGCCGGGTTCGCTCCTCCATGACCGTGATGCGCTGGGCTTCCTCGTCCATGCGCGCCTTTTCGATGGCCATGCCCAGGTGTCGGCCGACGCTGGTCAGCAGATCGATCATGTCCTCGTCCTGGGGCATCTGTTCGCGGTCGACGAACAGGTTGTAGATGCCCAGGGTGCGACCGCGATATTGCAGGGGCACCGCGATCAGGCCGACCTCCCCATCGTGGAAGAAGCGGGCTCCGGCCAGCTTTTCGCACTCCTGGAGGCTCTGCTTGAAACGAACCGTGCCGTCCTGGGCCGCCAGTCCGCACATGCATTGCTGGCTGGGCAGCACCTGTTCGCGTTCGGCGGCTTCATTGGTCAGTCCGATGCTCATCAGCAGGTGCATCTGGCCATCGTCGTTCAGCAACCGCACGGCGGCGCCCCGCGCATTCACCACGTCCTTCAGGCTGTGCAGAAAGCGGGTGAGCAGGTCGTCCAGGTCCCGGGAGACGTTCATGCTGGCGGCGACGTCGTAGAGAATCTGCAGGGATCGGTTCTTCTGTTCGGCCCGGTTCATTTCCTTGCGGACCATGGCCTCCATGTCGTGGGACAGGGAGTGAACCGATTCGCCCAGGTCATTGATGTCCCGGGCGAGCTCGACGAACTCGCCGCGCCGGGGCAGGGGAATGCGCGCGGTGAGGTTGCCGCCGCGCATGCGCAGGGCCCAGTTGCGCAGGTGGGTCAGCGGCAGCAGCAGGTCCCTGTTGAGCAGGCGGACCGCGACGATCAGCAGGACGCACGCTAGCAGCAGCAGGGCACTCTGGAGGATCAGGGGCCATGCCGACTCGGCAAAAGGATCGGCCAGCCAGGCGGCGCCGATGGACAGGGCAAAGAGCAGGGCGACGCCACCCAGCAGGACCAGTATCAGGTGGTTGGTAGCGCTACGCGGTTTGCGGCGCCAGCCCGAGGCCGGAGGGACCATCCACATGCTGAGGTCCCGACCCCTCGTTCCGGCTTGCGACCGTGCTTTGGTGGCCAATGGGCGGACCCTCTTGGGCAAATCAGACCCCAGCGATGCCTGACCTTGAATCTTAATATAGCTGTAACTTTTAATATTATATGGGCCGGGGGATTGACGTGCGAGCCTTTTCGGACCAGGCCCCTCAGGGCATGGCATAAATGCCTGGCCGGAAGATGGATTTTTCAGACTGGATAAACGAAGCCATGTAGGGGTCGATGGCGTTCTCCAACTCCTCGCACCAGGACGGGTGGCTGTAGCTGATTTCCTTTAGGAACCAAAGACCTTTGGGGGACTGACAGGCGGCCGTCAGCATGTGGATCTGCTCGCCCGCTTCAGGACCGACGATGCAGCCGCCGAGCATCTGGCCGGTTTCCTCGTCGTGGACCACCTCGATGAAGCCTTCGGTGTCGTGACGCCCGCGGGACTTGGGCGAGCCGCTGAAGTTGGCCCGGGCGGTGTCGGGTTCGAAGCCGGCGTCTTCGGCCCGCAGCTCGGTGAGCCCCACGGCGGCGATCTCCAGAGCCGAGTCGATGACGATCGGGACCCGGTTGTAGTTGGCCCGCAGCTGGTTGCCGGATACGGCGTTGGTGGCGGCGATCTTCGCATCGTGCAGGGCGGCGTTGGCGGTCATGGGGCCGAACTTCACGTCACCCACCGCGTAGACCTCCGGCGCCGTGGTCTGGAGATATTCATTGGTGGCCACGAAACCCCGCGCGTCCACCTCGATGCCGGCTTGCTCCAGACCCAGGTCCCGTATCCTCGGGCGCCGACCCACTGCCACCAGTACCTGTTCGAAGGTTTCCGAGGAACCGTCCGTGAAGTGCACCAGTACGCTGCCGCCATGGACTTCCCGCGAGCTGACGGTGACGTTCTTGCGCACATCGACACCGATGCGGCGGAATTTTCTCTCCAGGGTGTTGCTGGCCCGCTCGGGGATGCACGGCTTGTCCAGCAGGCGCGGGCCCCGTTCGGCAATGGTGACGCGGGCGCCGAACTGGTGCATGAGAAACGCCAGCTCGACACCGATGGCGCCGCCGCCCACGCACAATACCGAACGGGGAATGGCGCGCAGGTTGAGCATGAAATCCCGGGAGTTGATGACCCGTTCGCCGTCGGTGGGGCACCCTGCATAGGGGGCGGCCTCGGAGCCGGTGGCGAGAATGATGCGCCCGGCCTGCAGGGACAGTCGCTTGCCGCAGGAGGTGTTGACCGTCAGCGCCTGGGGTCCCGTCAACCGGGCCCGCCCTTTGTAGACCCGGACTCCCAGCCGTTTGAGCCAGACCGGGAAGTTGTCCCGGATATTGGCGATCACCTGTTCCTTGTGGGCCAGGGCGGCGTAGAAGTCCCCTTTGATGGCGCCCAGAATGCCGCGGCCGTTGAGGGCGTTGACGTCCTCGATAAGACCGGCCATGTAGAGCAGGGTCTTCTTCGGGATGCAGCCGTGATTCAGGCAGGTGCCGCCTTCCAGACCCTTTTCCACCAGAGCAACGCGCCTGCCCATGTGTGCAGCGCTGATGGCGGCCTTGTAACCCCCGGGGCCGCTTCCGATCACCACCAGGTCGAAATGCTCGGATTTGCGCTGCGCGTTCATGGCATCGGTCAGTGGGGCGTCGGGTCCCCCTCGGGCGGCACGTAGTCCGGGTCGTTCGGGTTCATGAAGATGAACTGGAATTCGCCCGGATTCAGCTCGACGTAGTCGATCACGGTGCCCGAGAGCAGCTCCAGACTCATGGGGGCGACCACCAGCTGAACCCCTTCGGAGTCGAACTGCAGGTCGTCTTCGCGCCCGGTATCGTCGAATCCCATGCCATATTCGATGCGCCCGTCCGCAGCCCGCTTGGCGGCGACACGCAGGGCGAGCCCTTCGGCGTGGCCCTGCTTGGCTGCGGTGCGGATCTGGGCGGCTGCAGCGGATGTAACAGTAATCATGATGGGTTGGCGACTCCGTACTGGCGTTGGGTGGAAGAGGGATCCGGCGCCGGTCCGGTGGCTGCCGGCACCGTGTTGCGGCTCTGCATGCAGCGGCGCACGAAGTGTACGAACCGCGCGGCCCAATGGTTATTCTGTACGTCCCTCATGTGAGCGTAACAGGCGAGCAGGTTCCTGTACACGATCCCGTCGTGGCTGCCGTCCACGCCGGCGCCGCGCAGGACGCGATAGGCGAAGCGCGTATCCGCGGGCAGGTTTTCGAGGCGTGAGTAGTGGAACTCATGGGCGGCGATCCGTACCTGTTCGGCGGGCGCCCAGGGGCCTTCCCCGGTCTCCTCCAGCTGCACATAGCCGCGGCCCTGGGGTCGCTCGCACATAACCGCATCGGCAGCAATGGCGCCCACCATCCGGCACTGCCGCCCGTTCCAGGACAGGCTTCTGCACAGGTACATCAGCCCGCCGCATTCGGCGTACACGGGTAGGCCGTTGTCGATGGCGGATTTGATCTCGGTGCGCAACGGGGCGTTGGCTTCCAGCTCCGTCATCTGGGTCTCGGGAAAGCCGCCGCCGATGAACAGCCCATCGATATCCGGCAGAGCGCTCGCT
>DATFML010000345.1:0-3197 GCA_035266965.1 Gammaproteobacteria bacterium | reverse complement strand
TTCCAGAAAGTGGTCAAGAACTACCCCAACAGCCGCTACGCCCAGGACGCCAAGCAGCGCATGATCTACCTGCGCAACACCATGGCCAAATACGAAATCAATGTGGCGAACTTCTACATGCGCCGGGGCGCGTATCTGGCGGCGGCCAACCGGGCCGAGTACGTCCTCAAGAAATACGAGCAGACCACCTCGGTGCCCCAGGCGCTGGTGATCGCCGTGAAGGCCTACCGCAAGCTGCACCTCACCAAGCTGGCAGCCGGCGCCCAACGTGTGCTTGAATTGAACTTCCCAAAGGAGGCGGCAACAGTCCGCAACCCGAAAAGCTGACTGACGCCGTCCGGCCCAACCGCGGGAGAACAGCCGATGTGGGATTTCTTCGAGACCGTTCGCCGCCGCCACTCGATCCGCCGGTACCAGCCGGACATGCCCGTGGAGACCGAGAAGCTGCATGCGGTGCTGGAGATGGCCAGCGCCGCGCCCTCAGCCGGGGATCTGCAGGCCTATCATATCGTGGCCGTACAGGATAAGGCGCTGCGTGAAGGATTGCGGGCCGCCGCCGAGAATCAGGAATTCATCTCCGAGGCGCCGGTCTGCCTGGTGTTCTGCGCCGACCCCCAGCGTTCGGCCCGCAAGTTCGGCGCGCGTGGCGAAACCCTCTATGCCGTGCAGGATGCCACCATCGCCGCCGCCTATGCCCAGCTTGCCGTGGTGGCCGCGGGCATGGGTTCCACCTGGGTCGGTTACTTCGACGAAGGGCGGGTTCGCGAATTGCTGAAACTGGCGCCGGACCTGACCCCGGTGGCCCTGCTCAGCCTGGGGTATCCCGCCGAGCTGCCGGAAGTCACCGCGCGCCGACACCTCGATCAGGTCGTGGAATACCGCTGAGATCCTTGCACGAAGCGGCACGATCCGGGCCGCTTCGGTGGGGCCGCCCAAAAGGCTCAGGCTAGATGGCGGCCAGGTCCTCCTCGCCGGTGCGGATGCGCACCACCTTGTCCACGCTGGTCACGAAGATCTTGCCGTCGCCGATCTTGCCGGTGCGGGCCGCCTCGGTGATGGACTCGATGCAGCGTTCCACCTGTTCGTCGCTGACCACCACTTCCAGTTTGACCTTGGGCAGAAAGTCCACCACATATTCGGCCCCGCGATAGAGCTCCGTATGGCCCTTCTGGCGTCCGAAGCCCTTGACCTCGATGGCGGTCATACCCATGATCCCGATTTCCGACAACGCCTCGCGCACGTCATCGAGTTTGAAGGGCTTGATGATCGCTTCGATCTTCTTCATGTATTGCTCCCCCCGGATGCTTCCGAAAATGTGAACAAGATACCCGATATGCCTGCAATAATCGATCAGCGCCCCTTGTGGGGACCGTCCATGAACTCGCTGGCCACGTAACCGGACGTAATCGGATAGCGCCGATCCCGTCCGAACGCGCGCCGCGTGATCCGTACGCCGGGCGGTGCCTGCCGGCGCTTGTATTCGTTACGGTCCACCATGCGGGCCACTTCGCGGACCGTTGCTTCCTCGAAGCCGGCCGCCACGATCTGTTCGACGCTGAAATCCCGCTCCACGTAGCGTTCCAGAATCGGGTCCAGCACCTCGTAGGGCGGCAGGCTGTCCTCGTCCTTCTGGTCGGCAGACAGCTCGGCCGACGGTGGTCGCTCCAGTATCCGTTGGGGAATCACCTCGCTTTGCCGGTTGCGATAGTGCGCGAGCCGGTAGACCAGCGTCTTGGGCACGTCCTTGACCGGCGCGAAGCCCCCCGCCATGTCGCCGTACAAGGTGGCATAGCCCACCGACATCTCGCTCTTGTTGCCGGTGCTGAGGAGTATGCGGCCGGTCTTGTTGGAGATGGCCATCAGCACGATGCCACGGCAACGGGCCTGGATATTCTCCTCGGTGGCATCCGCGGGGCGATCGGCAAACTCCGCCTCCAGCATGTTGAGAAAGGCATCGAAGGCCGGTTCGATGGGAATGACATTGTGCGCAACACCCAGATGCCGGCTGAGCGCCTCGGCGTCTTCCAGACTCATGTCGGCCGTATAGCGCGAAGGCATCATGATGGCTTCGACCTGATCGGCCCCGAGGGCATCCACCGCAATGGTGAGGGCAAGAGCCGAATCGACGCCGCCCGACAGGCCCAGCACGGCTCCGGAGAAACCGTTCTTGCGCGTGTAATCCCGCACTCCCAGCACCAGCACCTGATAGATACTGGCTTCCTCGTCCAGGATGGGCGAACATGCCGCCGCCACGGGCCGGACCGTCTCCGCCACCTCCAGATCCACAGGATACAGCCCCTCCACGCAGGCCGGCGCACGCTGGGTCACTTCACCCTCGGCATTGACCACAAAGGACTCGCCGTCGAATACCAGCTCATCCTGGCCGCCCACCAGGTTCACATACAGCACCGGCAGGCCAGTCTCCTGCACGCGCTCGCGCACCACCGCTTCGCGCTCGCGCCCCTTGCCGGCATGAAACGGCGAGGCATTGAGGTTTACCAGCACCTGGGCGCCGGCATCCCGGGCCTGCTGGGCGGAGCCGGGCATCCAGATGTCCTCGCAGATGGTGACCCCCACGGGTACCCCCTCGATCTCCACCACGCAGGGCTCGGCCCCGGACGCAAAGTAGCGTTTTTCGTCGAAGACGCTGTAGTTGGGCAGGTGCTGCTTGTAGTAGCTGCCCACGATGCGCCCGTCCCGGATCACCGAAGCGGCATTGAACACGCCGCCCATGGCCTGCTGGGGATGGCCCACGATGACATGGATGCCGTGCACATTGCGCTTGATGCGCTCCAGGGCGGCCAGCGCATGCAGGTGGAAGCCGCCGCGCAGCAACAGGTCCTCCGGCGGGTAACCCGTCAACGCCAGCTCCGGGAAGACGATGGCATGGGCGCCCAACTCGTCGCGGGCCCGGGCGCAGGCCTCGACAATGCGCCGTGCATTGCCGGAAATGTCGCCCACCAGCATGTCCAGCTGGGCCATCACGATGCGAAGGGAAGAAGCCATGATCACTCCTTAAAGGACGGCGGCGGCAAGGCTGCCCCACGGCAGCGTCCGTACCCCGGAAGCGCCATCCTCAGCCCTGGAGCAACTGGTGGAGGCGACTGCCCATGTCCGCGGGCGAGCTCACCACCGCCACGCCGGCCGTTTCCAGGGCGGCAATCTTGGCGGCGGCCGTTCCCGCCCCCCCGCTGATG
>DATFML010000344.1:0-2339 GCA_035266965.1 Gammaproteobacteria bacterium | reverse complement strand
CGCGGCGTTCAGGCCCTCACCGACCACCGCTTTTCGCGCCTTAAGGCGCAATGCCTGGAAGTGCTGGAGCAGGAAAGCCGCAAGGCGTTCGGTGCGGACGACGGCGGACCGACTGAAGTCGGCGTGGCCTGAATGCAGTTTGCGTCTTCCGGATCAACCTACGGCCCTAATAGCGGCCTAACGCGTAGGGTGGGCGACCGGAAGGGTCAGCACCGGTTCTATGGATGCGCCGCTTCCATGAGGCTTCGAACACGCGAGGCGTGCGGTTGAACGCAACCTGCGCTGAGTGTCTTTTCAATGTATGACGACCTGCGCCGGTGCGCGCCCGGGTAGCATGTCTCGTCAACAAGAAGCGTAAATTTCGGTGATGCAGTGCCCGGTACGCACTGCGCCCGCCCGATTCACCGATAAGCCCCGGCACGTAGTCCTGCGGACGGTCAATGGCAGAGGCAAATGATGCAACTGACGATGTTTCGCTGTTTTGGGCTGGGAATGACACTGTGGATGCTGCTGGCCGGCGCGATGCCGGTGTGGGCGCACGCCATTGCGGGCATGCGGGTTTTTCCGGCAACGCTGAGCTTCGACGATCCGGGCGCAGCCAACGAATTCACGGTCAACGACGGGCAGATCGAGGCCGACGGCGTGACCACCAACACCCTGTCGCTGGCCTATTCCAAGACCGTCACGCCACGCTTCGCGCTGAGCGTGACTTCGGACTACAACTGGGTCACCCGGCCGGGTGCGGCCGTTCAAAAGGGCTGGGACAACCTGGCCGTCGGTGCCGCCTATCAGTTGTTCATCAACGGGCCCCACGAGGCGATCGGCCTGCTGGCGGTCAGCGACAGCCTGGCCCACACGGGCAGTGCCGGCATCGCCAGCGACTACTCCACTGTCTCACCCGAGTTCGCCTTCGGCAAGGGGATGGGCGACCTGCCTTGGTCCCTGCACTATCTGAAGCCGTTGGCCGTCACCGGGGCCGTTTCCGAGGACATCCCCAGGGATGCTTCCCAGCCCCGGATGTTCAACGCAGGGCTGTCCCTGCAGTACAGCCTTCCCTACCTGCAGAGGTTCGTGAAAGACGTGGGACTGGGCGCGCCGTTCAACAAGCTGGTGCCTCTTGTGGAGTACACGGGATCGAAATGCGTTGACAGTGATGCTCTGTGCCGTAGCAGCGGCAACCAGGACACCACCGGCTTCATCAACCCGGGCGTGATCTGGCTGGGCAGGTACTACCAGGTGGGTGTCGAGGCCCAGATTCCCGTCAACCGGGCCTCCGGAAACCACATCGGCGTGCTGGTGGGTCTGGACGTGTATCTGGACGACGTGCTGCCCCACAGCCTGGGGGCGCCAATCTGGCGCTGAGCTGCGCAGCGGTGGTCGCGGCTCGAAATCAACAGGCGAATGTCCCGGGAGACGACTTATGTTGCGTGCAAACAGAAAGCTGACGGCAATCGTGGCCCTACTGACTGGCGTGCTTGCGCCTGCGACGGGCCTGGCCCACGCATTCCCGGTCAAATCGGTGCCGCGAGTGGGAGCCACGGTCTCTGCCGCTCCCAATGCGGTTCGCATCTGGTTTGACGGCGAGCTCAATGCCCTGTTTTCCAAGGTTACGGTGCGGAACGCCGCGGGCCGAGTGGTGAGCAAAGGCCACGGTCATGTCAGTGAGAAGGACCCGCGGCTGCTCGAAGTGCGTCTGAAGCGGCTTGCCCCGGGCCGGTACTGGGTCCGTTGGCGTGTGGTGGCGCGCGACGGGCACCACACCGAGGGCAGATACCCCTTCACGGTGACGTAGCGTACATCCGATGGCGTGGTTCTTCGCGTTTGCGACCTGGTTTGATGTGTTCGCCATTTCGGGTTGTGTCGGGGTGTTGATGTGTGCGGCGTGGGTGGTGCCGCGTCACGCCCCCGGCCGCCTGAATCGATTTCTATGGAGTGGGTTCGGAGCCAGCGTTGCGCTGCTGACCGTGGCCAGCGCAGTGCTGCTGGTGTCGCGAACGATGGAGTTCAGCGGCGCTTCGTTTCCGTCACTGGGAACTTATCTGCCTCTGGTGATCGGCAGGACCCACTACGGTCTGGTCTGGCGTTGGCGAATGGGTGCGATGGGCCTGCTGTGGCTGGCCTGGGCCGCGGGTCGGCGGGAGACCCGGTCCCTGGGCACCGAGTTGTCGGCCGGCGTTGCCCTGCTGGTTGTCGTGTACTCGCGCAGTGCGACCGGTCATGCCGGTGATCACGGTCCGTTTGCCGTCGGCGTTTGGGTTGACATGGTGCATGTGCTCGGCAGCGCAGTCTGGGTAGGTACGCTTTTCGCCATGTCCCTGTTGGTGTTCCCGCGCCTGTTG
>DATFML010000343.1:0-2227 GCA_035266965.1 Gammaproteobacteria bacterium | reverse complement strand
GGAAAGGCGCCCGGGACCAGATACCCCTGGGCCTGAAGAGCACGCTGTACGTCACGGTGCCCCGGGGTCAGTACCGCAACCTCGACGCTTCCATGACGGTCGACGATCGCCTGATGGCGCCCCTGACCAAAGGCAAGCCCTACGGCACCGTACAGGTCAAACTGGGGGACAAGGTGCTCGCCCGGGAACCGCTGGTCGCGCTGCAGAACATACCCGAGGGTTCTCTCTGGCAGCGCATGCTGGACGAGGCCCGATTGTACTTCCACTGACGGGCGGTACACGTCATCATGTGCCGGCGGCAGGTTTCCTGCGGGCGCGTCCTGCTGCCCGCAATGGATGCGCGCGGCGTGCCGGCAATCACGGCAGTCCGTTCCCAAGCGCAAGCAACCCACAGCCGGCTGACGGACTACCGCCCATGGCGACAGTGTTTCTGAACGGTTCCTTCCTGCCCCTGGAACAGGCCTGCGTGTCCGTACTGGACCGCGGATTCCTGCTGGGCGACGGCGTCTACGAGGTCATCCCCGCCTACGGGGGACGCCTGTTCCGCCTCGATCACCACCTGCTGCGGTTGGCCGCCAGCCTGGCGGGGATCCGCATCCCCGAGCCCATGGCCACGGAGCAATGGCGGACCATGCTGGCAGAGCTGGTGGCGCGCAATGCGGGCGCGGACCAGTCGGTCTATCTGCAGATCACCCGCGGCACCGCCGCCAAGCGCGATCACCATTTTCCCGACCCGGTCAATCCGACGGTGTTCGCCATGAGCACGCCCATCGCCCCACCGCCGGACGGACTGGACGAGGATGGCGTCGCAGCCATCACCCTGGACGACATCCGCTGGCAGCACTGCCACATCAAGGCCATCACCCTGCTGCCCAACGTCCTGCTGCGCCAGCAGGCGGTGGACGCCGGCGCCGTCGAGGCCATTCTTATCCGGGACGGGCTGGCCACCGAAGGGGCCGCCAGCAATCTGTTCGTGGTGCGCGACGGCACCCTGATCACACCACCGAAGGGTCCCACCCTGCTGCCCGGCATCACCCGCGACCTGATCCTGGAGCTGGCAGACGCCCATGGGATCCCCGCCCGCGAAGTGGACATCCCGCAGGACCAGCTGCACGACGCCGACGAAGTCTGGCTGACCAGTTCCACCCGCGAGATCCTGCCGGTCACCCGCCTGGACGAACGGCCGGTGGGCAGCGGCGCGCCGGGGCCCGTCTACGGGACCATGGCCGCCCATTACCGGGCCTACAAGGAAGCGGTGCGCCGGGGCGAGGCGGACTGAAGACAGACTGAACCGGAGCCACTGCCCCGCCCCCCCCGCCAACGCATCCGGCCCCTTGATCCGCGCAGCGCGGGGAACCATGCTGAAAACACCGGGTCCAGAGCCCCATCGGCCGCCGCACCCGGCGCCGGTATCCCTCATCCCCTGCACAGGCCACGGCAATGCGCATTCTGGCAGTGAATCTCGGTTCGTCGTCCCTGAAGCTCGATCTGTGGGACGACGGCAGGCTTGAGCCGATCACCCGCCTGGCCGCCCGCGGCGTGGGTGAAAGCCGCGGGACGGTAGCGGTCGACGGGCAAACGGTGGCGGAGACGGAAATGGCCGATCATGGCGCCGCTCTGGACGCCCTGTTCCCTCGCCTGCCGGACCGCGAACGCATCGAACGGGTCGGTCACCGGGTGGTACACGGCGGCTCCCACCGTCACACTGCCTGGCTGACAGACAGTCTGCTCCAGGAGCTCTCGGAACTGGTGCCCCTCAGTCCGGTGCACCTGCCCCCGGCCATCAAAGTGATCGACGCCTGCATGGCGCGGCTGCCGAAGCTGCCCCAGGCGGCGGTCTTCGACACCGCCTTTCACGCCGGCCTTCCCGAACGCGCCCGCCACTATGCCGTCCCGTCCCGGTGGCGCGACGCGGGCGTGCGGCGCTACGGGTTTCACGGCATCGCCTGCGCCGACACGGTCACCCAACTGGGTGCACAGCTGGGCCGACGCGCCGTGCTGCTGCACCTGGGCGCGGGATGCTCGGCCACCGCGCTGCTGGAGGGGCGCAGCATGGACACCACCATGGGCCTTACGCCCCTGGAGGGCCTGGTGATGGCCACCCGCAGCGGCGATGTGGACCCCGGTGCGCTCATCTACCTGCTGCGCGAGCACGGGCTGTCCCTGGACGAGCTGGACCAGGGGCTCAACCACCACAGCGGCCTGCGGGGCCTGTCCGGGTTCAGCG
>DATFML010000342.1:0-9188 GCA_035266965.1 Gammaproteobacteria bacterium | reverse complement strand
AGACTCTGGAAGTGGACTTGGACGGCGTGCCCCGGCGCGCGTTCGCCTACCTTGCCGAGACGTCCTACCGGGACGAGTCCCTGGTGCCCTACGACTGGTACCGGAATCTGGTGGTGGCGGGCGCGCGGTTTCTGGGCCTGCCCCGCCCGTATGTGTCGGCGATCGAAGGCGTAGCGGCGATTTCCGACCCGGACGAGGTGCGCCGGCAGCACGCCTTGAACATTTTGGAGAACATCCGGCGCTCGTCCCGCGACTCGTCTTGAGGGGGAGGACGTCATGCTCCTGGATGCCTCCCGTGCCGGACCGGTGCCCTTCGGCCGCGTTGGCTTTCCCCTTCAAAACGTGCCTAAATGACAGCCACAACGCGACAACCGGGGTCGTCCGCCGTGCCGTGTGGCGCCGGCTTCAATCATTTGCAGCTGTGACCGCTGAACAGTGACTACAGAAACCGGACAGACGGGCGGTACGGGCGCCCCACGGGCCGACGTGCCCGGCAACGGACAGATGGAACTCGCCATCGGTGTTCACCAGGCACTGTTGGCCTGTCTGGACGCGGCGTTCAACTTCACTTACGTCAGCGCTGCCTATGGGGAGCTGGACGGTCGTGCGCCCGGCGCCCTTGTAGGGCGCAACTACGCCGATCTCTACCCCCATGGCCATCGGCAGGCCATGCTGCGCCAGGTGGTGCAAAGCGGGGAGCCCGGTTGCACCGAAGGCAGGCCATGGGGCGACTTCCAGTCTTCCGGTCCCGACGGGTCCCGCTGGAATTGGAGCGTTCTGCCGGTCAAGGACGCCGCCGGGGCGGTTACCGGCCTGGTCCTCACGGTTGCCGATGTGACCGAGCACACCCGCACCATCGAGGCCCTTTCCCGCAGTGAGGAGCACTTCCGGCATCTGGTGGAAACCGCCAATGCCATTCCGTGGGAGCTGGAGCTGCCGAGTTGGCGGTTCACCTATGTCGGTCCCCAGGCGACCCAGGTGCTGGGGTATCCAGCCGAGGCCTGGAGCGACCCCGAGTTCTGGCCGGCCCATGTCCACCCGGAGGACCGGGAGTGGGCGCTGGAATTCTGCAAGCAAACCACCGAGCGGGGCGAGGACCACGAATTCGAATACCGCATGATCGCGGTGGACGGTCGGGTGGTATGGTTGCGGGACTCCGTGCAGGTGATCTCCGGCCCCGCCGGGCCGTACAAGCTGCAAGGCTTCATGTTCGACATCACGGCCCGCAAGCTGGCGGAAGAGTCCTCCAGCAGCCGTGAACGCCTGCTCCATGCCGTCGTCACCAATGCCCCGATCGTGCTGTGGTCGGTGGACAGGGAGGGCATCTTCACCCTGTCGGACGGCAAGGGGCTTGAATCACTGGGGCTGCGCCCCGGTGAGGTGGTGGGGCGGTCAGCTTTCGATGTCTATGCCGACGTCCCGGAAGTACTCGCGCACGTGCGCGCCGCCCTGTCCGGAAAAACCTTCCACACCGAGCTGACGGCGAACGGTCGGGTGTTCGATTCGTACTACTCGCCCCTGCTTGACGCCCAGGGGGACGTCGTCGGGGTCATCGGGCTGGCCACCGACATCAGCGAGCGCAAGCAGGCCGAAGCGGCGCTGCGCGCAAGCGAAGCCAAATACCGCAGCATATTCGACAACGCCCAGGTGGGTCTGTGGCGCACCCGGCTGAGCGACGGTCGCCTGATGGAGTGCAACGATCGCCTCGCCCACATGTTCGGCTACCGGGACCGGGCGGAGGCGAAAGCGCAATACCGGGCTCCCAGACAGTATGCCGATGCCGAGACCCGCGCGCAGATGCTCGCGCGGGTGCATGCCCACGGCGAGATCACCAACTTCGAAGCGCGCATGCTGCGCAAGGACGGCTCCGTCATCTGGGTGCGCTACTCGGCCAAGCTCAGCCCGGAAGCGGACTATCTGGAGGGTGTGGCCACCGACATCACGGGCGAGAAGCAGGCCCTGGAGAGTCTGCGGGCTTCGGAACAGGAGCTCAGCAAGATTCTGGACAGCATGCAGGACACCTATTACCGCACCGACAAGCAGGGTCGACTGATCAGGGTGTCGCTTTCCGGTGAGGGTCTGCTGGGTTACCGCCGGAACGAGCTCATCGGTCGGTCCCTTGTGGATCTGTACGTGGATCCCGGTGCGCGGGAGCATTTTCTGACCCTGCTGGCCGAGCACGGTGGTCAGCTGCGCAGCCACGAGACGGCCCTGCGTCACAAGAACGGCTCCGTGGTATGGGTTTCCACCAATGCCCAGTTCTACTACGACGAGCAGGGCAACATCGCCGGGGTCGAGGGTACCACCCGGGACATCACGGGCCGCCGGGATGCGGAAGTGTGGATGCGCAAGCTGTCCAGTGCGCTGGAACAGACCGCCGACGCCGTCATGGTGACCGATCGCGACGGCATGGTGGAGTACGTGAACGCCGCGTTCACCGTGGTGACCGGTTACACCGGCGAAGAGGCGATCGGGCGCAGCCCGCGCCTGCTCAGATCGGGCAGCCACGAGCCCGCGTTCTATCGGCAACTGTGGCGCACCATTCTGGCGGGCGAGGTCTTCCAGGACGTGTTCGTCAACAAGCGCAAGGACGGCAGTCTGTACTATGAAGAAAAGACCATAACGCCCCTGAAGAACGATGAAGGCCAGATCACCCATTTCATATCCACCGGCAAGGACATCAGCGACCGCATGCAGGCCCAGGAGCGCCTGCAGTACCTCGCCCACCATGACGTCCTGACCGAGCTGCCCAATCGCGCGCTGTTCACCGACCGTCTGGAACACGCCCTGGCGCGCAGTCGCATCGCGCAGTCGCAGGTGGCGGTGCTGTTCCTGGACATGGACCGCTTCAAGATGATCAACGATACGCTGGGTCACGACGTGGGCGACCATGTGCTGCGCGACCTTGCCCGGCGGCTGCGCGGCTGCGTGCGCGAAGGCGATACGGTGGCCCGTCTCGGGGGCGATGAATTCGCAGTCATTATCGAGGACGTCGTCGATGTCCACCCGGTCGAATCGGTGGCGCGCAAGATCCTGGAAATGCTCACCCAGCCCTTTTACTGGCAGGACAGGGAGCTGTTCATCACCACCAGCATCGGTATCAGCCTGTTTCCCGAGGACGGCAACGATCCGAAGGCGCTGTTGAAGAATGCCGACATCGCCATGTACCGCGCCAAGGACCAGGGCCGCAACACCTACCGGTTCTATGCCGCCGCCATGGGCGCCGAGGCGCTGGAACGCCTCAGCATGGAGACCAGCCTGCGCCACGCCCTGGAGCGCGACGAGTTCGTGCTCCATTACCAGCCCCAGGTGGATATGGCGACGGGCCGTGCGGTCGGCGTCGAAGCGTTGCTGCGCTGGCAGCATCCGGAGTTCGGGCTGATCTCTCCCGGTGATTTCATTCCCATCCTGGAGGAGACCGGACTGATCGTGCCGGTGGGGGAGTGGGTGCTGCGCGCCGCCTGCCGGCAGGTGCGGGCCTGGCAGGAAAGCGGCCATCCCCGGCTGACCCTGGCCGTCAACCTGTCCAGCAAACAGATCACCGCGCCGGGGTTCGCGCATACGGTGAATCAGGTGCTGGCGCAAACGGGCATGCAGCCGGAACTGCTGGAGCTGGAGATCACCGAGAGCATGCTGGTGGAGCACAGTGCCGACACCGTCGGCAGCCTGCGGGAGCTGGTGGCCATGGGTTTGCGGCTGGCCATCGACGATTTCGGCACCGGCTATTCCTCGCTCAGCTATATCAAACGCTTTTCCATCGACACCCTGAAGATCGACCGGGCCTTCGTGGTCGACGTGACCGTGGACGAAGACGATGCGGCCATCGTGCAGGCCATCGTCGCCATGGCGCGGCGACTCAACATCCAGGTGGTGGCCGAAGGGGTGGAGACCGAAGCGCAGTGCGACTTTCTGCGGGCCCATGACTGCAATCTGGTGCAAGGTTACCTGTTCGGCCGGCCGGTTCCGGCGGAGCGGCTTCCCGCCCTGCTCGAGAAGTCCTTGGGCCCGACTCGATCCGCGTCACTGAGCGGACCATCCCAGGGCCTGTAATCCGCCGGACGTTCCGGGGCGGCAATCGTCGTGCCTGCCCGGTAAACCTCCAATCGTGCTATGCTGGACGCCTGTGTTTGTCGCGGCGCCTTCAACCAGCGCCCCAAGCCCGAGCCCGCTTGCCTCGCCCGGGTCCGGACACGCAAACCGGTCGAGGCTTGTCCCCCAGGGCCATCCCCCGATCGCAGACCTGCCCAACGAGGCGCCGGCGGCCACCGCAGCGGGTTCCCTGCAGGGTCTGCGCACCAGGATTCCGCGCATTGGTGCGGCGTCGGCCGGCATCGGCTGCACGCTTCCCGCCGGAGCGCGGCTTCCCCACCTTACCCCGCCGACGACAGAGGAGCGGCGACATGAAAAAGATGTTTGTAGGCAATCTCCCCAGCGACACCAATGAGGACGAGGTCAAGGATCTGTTTTCCCAGCACGGCAAAGTCCGGTCCATCAAAGTCGCCGCCGACGTGTTCAGCGGCCGCTGCAAGGGCTTCGCGTTCATCGAGATGGAGGGCCACGAGGCCCGTGCCGCCATGGCTGGACTGGACGGCAAGATGTTCAAGGGCCAGGCACTGAAGGTGCGCGAGGAGCGTCCCCGCATGCGGGGGGGCCGCGGGCGCGCCGGGCGTTGACCCGGCGTTGTTCCGGACAGGCCCTAAGGAGAGGACCATGAAGAACGAGCACGACGTGAATGCAGCGACTGCGCGAACCGGTACGGACGCCCGTCCGGGTCGTGTGGGTCGCGCGCCGCCGCGGTACAGTGTGGCGGCGGTGAAAAGCGCACCGGCGCCCGACAGGGACGACGCCAGCGAATGGTGCAGCTACGTGCTGGAGAACGGACGCTCCACCATCACCGGTCGGCGCCGGGGGTCGGTGCAGCAGGTGACCGAGCATGCCACGCGCTATGCCGACGAGCTCAATGCCCGCAGCGGCGGCCAGAGCACGCTCGGCTGGATTCCACGGCGCGGCAGGTAACAGCCGATGCGCGCCGGAATCCGTTCCGGCTTCGGTCTGAAGCGAACGACGGTCAGCCCGCTTTTATCGGCCGCACCAGCGCCGCCGCCCGGCCGGCCCGTGCCCGCGCGTCGTCCACGTCATCGCCGTAGGCCAGCGCCACGCCCATGCGCCGGCGAACGAAGGCCTGCGGTTTGCCGAACAGGCGCAGGTCGGTCTGCGGCACCGCCAACGCTTCGGACAGCCCCTCGAATGCAATGCCCGTGTCGTCCACCGCTCCGTAGATGACCGCGCTGGCGCCGGGGTTGCGCAGCGCCGTGGAAACCGGCAGGCCGAGGATGGCCCGGGCATGGAGCTCGAATTCGTTCTGCCACTGGGTGGCCATGGTCACCATGCCGGTGTCGTGGGGGCGGGGGCTGACCTCGCTGAACCATACCTGGTCGCCCTTGACGAACAATTCCACGCCGAAGATGCCCTGGCCGCCGAGATTGGCGGTCACCGCCGCCGCGACTTCCCGGGCCCGCTCCAGAGCGGCCTCGCTCATGGGCTGGGGCTGCCAGCTCTCCACATAATCTCCGCGCTCCTGCCGGTGACCGATGGGGGCGCAGAAGTGGGTCTCCACTTCGCCGCTGCCGTTGTCGGCCCGCACGGTGAGCAGGGTGATCTCGAAATCGAACGCCACCATGGCTTCGACGATGACCCGGCCCCGATCCACACGGGTGCCGCTCTTGGCATAGTTCCAGGCGGTTTCCACGTCATCCGGCCCGTTGACGGTGGACTGCCCCTTGCCCGAGGAGGACATCACCGGCTTGACGATGCAGGGATAGCCGACGCCTGCGTCGATGGCGGCGCGCAGCGCTTCGAGGCTGTCGGCGAACGCATAGCGGGAGGTGGGCAGGCCGAGCTCTTCGGCGGCCAGCCGGCGGATGCCCTCGCGGTTCATGGTCAGCTGGGTGGCCCGCGCGGTGGGAATGACCCGGGCCAGGCCGTCCGCTTCGATTTCGGCCAGCATGTCGGTGGCGATGGCCTCGATTTCCGGTACCACCAGTTGGGGTCGTTCGGCCTCCACGAGGGTACGCAGCGCCTGGCCGTGGGCCATGTCGATGACATGGGCGCGGTGGGCCACCTGCTGGCCGGGCGCATCGGCGTAGCGGTCCACGGCCACCACTTCCACTCCCAGGCGCTGCAGTGCGATGATCACTTCCTTGCCGAGCTCGCCGGCACCCAGCAGCATGACGCGGGTGGCGCTGGGGGAAAGCGGGGTGCCGATACGCATGATTGGGTCTCCGGGAACTGGACGAAAGGTGAATTGTAATCACTGGCGGGTCGTTCCAGCGAGCCCGGGCGGCGTGCTGTGACGGCGCGTTCCCCGGTGCGCCGTTCATGGCTCGTGCTGGCGCTCGCGGTGCTGTGCCTGGGGTGGGCTGCGCCGTCAACCGCGGGGGTGAATCCCCGCCCGGCGAACCTGGTGGTCGCCGACGGCACCGGCATTCCCTACACCATCTATGCCCCGGGGACTGCCGGCGGCCCCCCGGTGCTGCTGGTCTGGCTGCCCTCCGAGGCAGGCGTGCAACCCGCAGAGAGCCGGGCGGCGATGCGCCTTGCGCAAGCCGGCATCGAGGTCTGGATGGTGGACCCCCTCGCCGGGCGTTTCCTGCCCACCCTGCCCAGCGCCATGGACCGGGTACCGGCCGGTGACATCCAGGCAGTCATCGCCAAAGCGACCGGTACCGGCAGAAAGGTCTATCTGATCGGCGCGGGCCGCGGGGCCATACCGGTGCTGCGGGGAGCGCGCCGCTGGCAACGGCAAAACGGGGGCCTCCGGGGCCTGGCCGGCACCGTGCTGATCAGCCCGAAACTGTTCGTCCGTACGCCCGATCCGGGCGAAGCGGCCCGCCTGATGCCGGTGGTGAGGGCCACCAATCTGCCCATCTATCTGATCCAGCCGGCCCAGTCCCCCTGGCACTGGAAGCTGGGAGTGACGGTGCCGGCGCTGGAGCGCAGCGGCAGCGACGTGTTCGTTCAGACGCTGCACGGCGTGCGGGACCGGTTCTACTTCCGGCCCGATGCCAGCGCGCGGGAAACCGCCCTGGGTGGCCGGCTGCCGCAGCTCGTCTGGCAGGGGGTGCGCCTGCTCGCTACATTGCCCCCAACGGTGCGCACGGCCGCGCCTTTGCGCCAACCGGCGCCTGCGGCGCCGGAGGGCAAGTCCGACCGGGAGTTGAAGCCCTATGGGGGAAATCCGCAGCCTCCGGCGTTGCGCCTGCCGGACCTGGACGGTCGGGTGCGGGATCTGCAGGACTACCGGGGCCGGGTGGTGCTGGTGAATTTCTGGGCCAGCTGGTGTCCGCCCTGCGTGCATGAAATGCCCTCCATGGAGCGCCTGCAGGAGAAACTGGCCGGCTCGCCTTTCAGTATTCTGGCGGTCAACATGGCGGAAAGCCGCGCCACGGTGCAGCGTTTCGTGGACAGGCGCGGGCGGGTGGACTTTCCGGTTGTGCTGGACAGCGACGGTGCGGCCCTCAGGCGCTGGGGCGTGTTCGCCTTCCCCACCAGCTTCGTGATCGGGCCGGATGGCCGGATCCGTTATGCCCTGTTCGGGGCGTTCGATTGGGACAGGCCGGCGGTTGTCGCCAAGCTCCGGGGCCTGATGAAAACGCCCTGAGCCGGCGATCCGTTGTAAGCATTTTCCTACGCCGCACTACGTCGATTTCCTCGCCGTTGTGCGGCTCTTTTTCCCTCGTGCCGCGCGACTCAGGGCACATATACTGCGGATCAATGGGGGGATGGGCCTGTGACGGCCCGCATTGGAGGTGCCACCATCATGGATGCGTTCTCACAGTACGCCGATATCCGGATCTGGCCCGGGCCCAACGGGCTGATGTACCTGCGCACCACTCACGCCATCGATGCCGACAGCCCGCTGTGGGCATGTCTGGAAACCGCCGATGCCGATCGCGACGCCGCCCTGGATGCCTGGGTGGTGCCGGGCCACCGGGCCGGCGGTCTGAGAGCGGAACTGGAGCGACTGGGTTTCCACATCGCCGCGCGTCTTGCCGCCCGCCGGTAGGGAGCCTCTGCACAGGTCGTTCAGGGGGATGATCCCCGGGGGGCGCAAAGGGGGCGAGGGCGCGCCGTCTACAGGCCGTCATTGAGCCCCTTCCGAGCATCTCTTGCAACGCGCCGTGAGCGCCGCTTCAGCGGCCCGTGCAGAACGCTCTGCTTCCCTGCTGACGCGCCACTATGCCGCTTCACTTCGCTGGCGCATATTGAATTTCGAGATGAGCTTGCAGGCCGTGTCGGCGCAGCGCTCGTCCAATCCCATGGCGCGTTCCAGCGCCTGTACCCCGGCCGGGTCGCCCAGGCCCACCAGTCGCTGGCCGGCGGTGAACAACACTTTTGCGTTATGCGGTTGCGCCGCGATCAGGTCCCGGTACAGGGCCGCCGCGGCATGGCCGTCATAGTTCGCCTTCACCAGTGCCAGGTAGCGCTTGATATCCCGCTTGCGCAGGGTGCCGTCGGGCCGCCGGCGCAGGGCGGCCAGTTGCTGGTCGGCCCGTTTGCGTCGCGCATAGCGCGCGCGCCATGCCGACAGGTTCTGCGACAGCCATTCCCGGTCCAGGCGCGACACCAGAATGGCCAGGACGGTGGCACGCAGGTACAGATGGGCCGCGCTCTCCGACGGCTTGCTGTAGGACCGCGGCCGGTAGTCGCAAAGCTGCTCGAGGCGCTCGCGCAGCGACGGTACGGGATCGTCCTGGGGAGCGGCCATGACCCAGGCCTTGCGCAGCCACGCTTCGGTTTCGCTGTGTTTCACCCCTTTGGTGAAAGCCCGCTCCAGACTTGCGTAGGGCAGGCGCGTGGGGCGCGGCACGGCCCGGGACAGGCGCTCGAAGGCCGGCCAGAACTTGTCCTGGAGAAAACGCACGGCCACCGTCTGCGCGCACAGGGCGTCGATGGCATCCTCATAGCTGGAGAACTCGAACGCGTAGCGATCGCCGCGGAACTCGTATTCCCGGGCCGCCGGCGTGGTGACCATCCGGAACAGCGGTGTGTACCATTTGAAGAAAGCGGACAGCGCGATGCCGCCCAGCGCCGGCCGTACCGGTTCAGGCTGCTCGTAGACGGACCAGATCTGGCGCAGTCGGTACAGCCATGCTCCCACCGGGTCACCGCGGCCCGAGCACTGCCCG
>DATFML010000341.1:0-2044 GCA_035266965.1 Gammaproteobacteria bacterium | reverse complement strand
CGGCGGGTGCCGCGGGCACTGCGCAGGGCCTTCAGCTCGGCCCGCAACCCCGTGAGTGCGCGGGCGCGTTTGGCGGCGTCCGGCGTGTCCACCGCCGCCAGCGCGCTGTCCAGCCCGTCGAAGCGCTGCTCGGCGCGTTTGACGAAGGCGTCCCAGGCATGGACCTGCTGGGTCAGTTTGAGCTTTGCCAGACGCGCGCGGGTGCGGGCGAAGGCCGTCTGCACCTGCAGGCGCAGCACGTTCAGTTGCTGGCGCTTGCCGGCGATCAGCATGCGCCGACTGGCCTGCGCCGACTGCAGCGCGTGCGCGCTCAGCGCCCTGCCGCCCTGCCCCGTCACCGGCCGCACCAGCTTGTTCAGTGCATCCAGCTGCCTGCCCAGTTCCTGCGCCGCGCCGGGCGGCACGGGGGTGGCAAAATTTGCGGCCAGCTTCTTCAGGACCTGGCCCGACAAGGGCGCGGCATCGCGGTGCTGGGCCTGGACGGCGAAGGGGGCGCAGCAGCACAGGAACGCGGCCAGGGTCGCGAGCAGACGGTGGCGCAGTGACATGGGAAATCCCTCTCGATCGGTCGCAGGCTTGGCGCCGGCGGTGTTCTGGTTGTTATGCGTGCGACGTGCGACGACGCTCACGGGCGGTCATCAGCCCCAGCAGCAGCGCACCGAACAGCCCCATGGCCCACGGCGGCATGGCCGGTACCGCAGTGGTCCGGGTGACATCGATCTGCGCCACCACGGCGGTGCTGTTACCCTGGCTGTCGGTGACCTGATAGGTGAACTCGAACGGGCCGCTGGTACCGGGCGTTCCGCTGATCGTGCCGTTCGCACCCAGGCTCAACCCCTCCGGCAGCCGGCCGGACACCAGGGTGTAGGTGAAGGGGCCGCTCCCGGTGCCGGGACTCAGACTCAGGTTGTAGGACTGGCTGATCGTTCCGCCCGCGAGCATGAGCGGCGCGGTGGTGCCGGCGATGCTCTGTCCGTTGCCGGGACGCAATGACCGGCCGGCGGTGCCGTCGTTGACGGCGATGCCGAGCACCGTCTTGACCGCATCGGGAATGCCGTCATTGGCAGTATCCGCCAGTACGGTGCCCGGGAAGCTCTCCAGCACCAGCGCACGTGGCGCTGCTTGAGGGTATCCATGGCCGCCATCTGGGTGTTGAGACGCTCGTTGATGATCTGCTCGTCATCGCGCTTCTTTGAACGCAGACGCTCCATGGCGAGATCCACGACACCGGGCAGTTGGGCCTGAAGAGCGGCCGTATCCCCCTGCACACCCCGGTTGGCAAGCTCACCAGGGTGCAGCCCCAACCGTTGGCAGAACTCAGCCAGCGGCAACTCCTGTACCACCTCGCCGTCACGCAGCACCAAGCCGAGCCACGCCTGCATCAGCAAATAGCCACGCCGGTTGGGAAATCCACCATGGATCAGGAAAGCCGTTTCCGATGCCGCCAGTTGTCCAGGCAGTCGGATGACCGGCGCCGTGTGTCGTCCGAACGCATTGTGGGCGCGGTCGGCCAGCCATTCCATGACCGGGTGCAGCGGCCAGAGGTACTGGCGTTGCGCCCAGGGGCTGTCCTCGTCCCGACGGCGGCCCAGCTCATCTTGAATCCGGGTCACGTCAGGGGTCAGGATGAAGCGGTCGTCGTCAGGTCGGGCTTCCTGCGGGAGATGGCGGAGCCGCTGCTCAAGATCCGGCGGTGCGGTCAGACTGAGACGACGCGCCGCACGGTCGACTTCCGCCTGCATGGAGACCCCACCGGCACGCAGCCAGTCCACCACGGCAGCGGCGTAGTGGAAATCGTCCCCGTAGAGGCTGAAAGGCTCGTCGGCGACATCAGTCATGCTCTGGGTCGGTGCCGCGTCGGGGATGAAATTCTCCAACGGTCCCGCGCTTGCCGCCTGCTGGGTGTCAAGGAATTGGGCGAACAGCTCAGCAAGGTCGTTTTGCTCTCCTTCGCGTTCCATAAACTCGGCCACTTTGCCCTCTTCGTCTTCCACGCTGTACTCGCCGAGAAACTCGGACGGATCGCCGATATTGCGTTGTGCCT
>DATFML010000340.1:0-5065 GCA_035266965.1 Gammaproteobacteria bacterium | reverse complement strand
CTGAGCCTCCTTGGCTCACTCATGGGCCACGTGGATCAAAGCTTGAGACGCTTTCTGAGTGTGTCCGCCAGTTCGGCCGCGTCCACCGGCGCACCGGTGTCCACCCGGAGGGTCAGCGCGCTTTCCCCGGCATCCAGCGGTTCGTGGGTCTGCAGTTGTCGTTTCAGTACGGTCAGGTCCGCTTCGGAGGCATCGCCGGTGCGCCCGGCGACACGCCGATGCAGCTCCCGCTCGGGCGCCCGGCAGTCCACGATCGCGAATGGAACGTCCAATTCTCCGGCAAGCTCCAGGAATGGGCGGCGCCGGTCGCGTTCGAGAAAAGTGGCGTCCACCAGTACCGGATATCCCGTTTTGGCCACGGCGCGGGCGACTTCGGCCAGGCGTCCATAGGTCCGGTTGCCCGCTTCGGTGCTGTAGATACCGCCTCCGACGGCGGATCCGCTGTCTGCTTCGGCACTCAGGTCGAACAGGCGCTTGCGCTCCACATCGGAGCGCACCCGCACCGCGGGGAGCATCTCGACCAGCTGCTGGCTGAGCCAGGTCTTGCCGCTGCCCGAGAAGCCATGGGTCAGGATCACGGCACCCCGGGCAGGGTCGCCCAGGCGGCGGGCCAGTTCCGTGTAGGCGTAGTATTCCGGACTCGGCGTGCCCTCATGATGCTGCGCCGATTCGATGGCCGCCACCTTGGCGCGCACCATGGCCCGGTAGGCCAGATAGTAGGGCAGCACGGCGACGCCCTGGTAGTCGCCGGTGTGCTGCAGGTAGGCGTTGAGGAAGCGGTATGCCAGGTCGGGGTGCCCGCGATGCTGCAGATCCATGACCAGGAAGGCCGCCTCGCTCATGACGTCGATCCAGCGCAGGGCAGGGTCGAATTCAATGCAGTCGAAGGCCGTGATGCCCGAAGCGAGCCTGGCCAGGTTCGCCAGGTGCAGGTCACCATGACATTCACGGATGGCGCCGCGGGCTTTGCGTTGGCCGAGGAGGGGACGCAGGGCCTGAAACTGATGTTCCGCGTGGTCGGCCAGCCTGGCGAGGGCGCGGCGGTCCGTTTCCCTGCTCAGTAGCGCATCGATCTGTGCGAAGTTCTCCCGCACGGGTGCCTGCACGGTGTCCGGTTCGCCATAGCGGCTGTCGGCATCCGCATGGGGCGCGCAACGGTGAAACTCCGCGACCCGCTGTGCGACTTCATCCATGTCCCGGGATGTCAGCCGGCCCGCATCCAACTGGCAGTCCAGACGCGCGTGCTGGGGAAAGCGACGCATGCGCACCGCATACTCGAAGACTTCAGGGCTGTTCGGGTCCGTGAACCGCGGTCGATCGGCACTGCCGGCAATCCCTTGCACGTCGAGATAGAGTGCCGGAGCCAGGCGTCGGTTCAGGCGCAATTCCTCTTCGCAGTAGTGGCGACGCTTTTTCAGGGTGGAAAAATCCAGAAAGCCCAGATTCAGCGGCTTCTTGATTTTGTAGGCATATTCACCGGCCAGCAGCACCCAGGAAATGTGGGTTTCCAGTAGCTGTACATCGGCGACCGGATGGGGATAGCAGCCGGGGTCCTGCAAGGCCTGGATGAGCGGTTCCATGGTACGGCTCGTGGGTGCTGGCGCGCTGTGACGGAATGTCGGAGTTAGGGTAACATGGGCCGGTCGGTACCGGCGCAGGGAGCCGCGGCGATGAAGCGTTCGTTACGGATTGGTGTGCTGCTGCTGTGCGGGGCGCTGCCGCTCATGGCGGCCCAGGCCGGTTGGCGGGATTTTCTGGATCGGCTGCCGGGCTTGAGCCCGGAAGGTTCAACCGCGGCATCCGGAAGCGCAAGCCTCAGTCAGTCCGAAATGGCGCGCGGGCTGAAGGAGGCCCTGGAAAAGGGCATCCAGCACGCCGTCAGCCAGCTGGGCCGGTCGGGAGGTTTTCTGGACGACGCCCGGGTCCGTATTCCCATGCCCAAACAGCTCCAGTGGGTGGAACGGTCCCTGCGGGCGGTGGGGCAGGAACGCCTGGCCGATCAGTTCGTGACCAGCATGAACCGGGCCGCGGAGCAGGCGGTGCCGGCAGCCGCCGGGGTGTTCCGCGATGCCGCCAGGGCCATGACCCTGAAGGACGCCCGCGCCATCGTCACCGGTCCCCAGGATGCGGCGACGCGGTATTTTCGCAGCCATACCGAGGCGCAATTGACCGAGCGCATGCTGCCCATTGTGCGTCGGGCCACGGCGCGGGTCGGGGTGACCGCCGACTACAAGCGGCTGATGGCGGCTGCCGGCCCGTTGGCGGGTTACCTGGGCACGGACACCGTGGATCTGGACAGCTATGTCACCCACCGGGCCCTCGATGGGCTGTTCGTAAAGATTGCCGAAGAGGAAAAACAGATCCGTGAGAATCCCGCAGCCCGCACGACAGCGCTGCTCAAGAAGGTCTTTTCAACCGACGCCAAGTAGCCTCCCCTGCGCCGCTCCCGGCGCGTGGCTTGCGCGCCCTTGCAGTCACTCCGTCTCCTGCATCCATGGCAAAACGGCGTAAGTCGCGTAAGGGTCGCCGCAGTGCCGCGCGGCGTTGGCGCCTGCCCTGGGGGCGGCTGGCGATCGTCGCGGGCGTGCTCCTGGCCGGCTACGTCATCTGGCTGGATGCGACCGTGCGCGCTCAGTTCGAGCACAAGCGTTGGGCCCTGCCGGCACGGGTGTATGCGCGTCCCCTGGAGCTGTACACGGGCCTGCGTCTGTCAGCCGCCCAGTTCGCCGACGAATTGAGGCAGCTGGACTATCGGGACGTGACCAGACCGGATGGCCCCGCCCAGGTGGCGCGTCACGGTGACACCTTCCGGCTGGAGAGCCGCCCGTTCACGTTCTGGGACGGCGGGGAGCCCGCCCATCAGCTACGGGTGTCGTTCAGCAACGGCGCCGTCACGGCGTTGAGCGATCCCCGCACCGGCGCCGCCATCAGCCTGGCGCGGCTCGACCCGGTGCAGATAGGCAGCATCTATCCGGCCCGCAAGGGCGATCGTATTCTGGTGCGCCTGGACCAGGTGCCCCCGTTGCTGATCAAGTCCCTCATTGCGGTCGAGGACCGGCATTTCTACACCAACTTCGGCATCGAGCCGAAAGCCATTGCGCGGGCCATGGTCGCCAACCTGCGGGCCGGTCGGGTGGTTCAGGGCGGCAGCACCATCACCCAGCAGCTGGTCAAGAACCTGTTCCTGAGCAATCGCCGGACCCTGGCCCGCAAGGCGCAGGAAGCCATTATGGCGCTGCTGGTGGAGCTGCATTATTCCAAGAACGAAATCCTGGAAACCTACCTGAACGAAGTGTACCTGGGCCAGGACGGCGCCCGTGCCATCCATGGCGTGGGTCTGGCGAGCCAGTTCTACTTCCAGCGTCCGCTGCAGGACCTGTCCCTGCAGCAGACCGCGCTGCTGGTGGGGCTGATCAAGGGACCGTCCTATTACGATCCCCGCCGCCATCCGCGGCGGGCGCTGGCGCGGCGTAACGTGGTGCTGCAGGTGCTGGCAAGCCAGGGTGTGGTGTCGGCGGCCGCTGCCCGTACGGCCGAGGCCCGTCCCCTGGGGGTGGTCAGGGAGCCCAGGTCCGCCAACGCCTATCCTGCTTTCCTGGACCTCGTGCGCCGCCAGTTGCGCCGGGACTACCGGGAGGAGGACCTGACCTCCGAGGGCCTGCGGGTGTTCACCACCCTGGAGCCCGAGTTGCAGCGCACCCTGGAACAGACCTTCGAACGACGCCTGCCAGCGCTGGAACGCCGGGAGAAGCTACCCGCCGGGAGCCTGGAAGGCGCGGCAGTGGTAACCGCCACCAACAGCGGTGAGGTGTTGGCGGTGGTGGGCGGTCGCGATCCCGATTATGCCGGCTTCAACCGGGCCCTGGATGCGGTGCGTCAGATCGGATCGCTGGTCAAACCGGCCCTGTATCTCACGGCCTTGGAGCAACCGGAACACTACACACTGGCGACGCTGCTGCAGGACAGCCCGCTGAAGGTAAAGGGTGCCAACGGCCGGATCTGGTCGCCCCGGAACTACGATCGACGCTACCACGGGGAGGTGCCGGTGTATGAAGCGCTGGCCCACTCCTACAACGTGCCGACGGTCAGGCTGGGTCTGTCGGTGGGCGTTCCGGCGGTGATCGGCACCTTGCACAAGCTGGGCGTGCAGCGCAAGTTCGAGCCCTTTCCCTCCCTGTTTCTGGGCGCCCAGGGACTCACCCCCCTGGAGGTGGCCCAGATGTACCAGACCCTGGCCAGCGGCGGCTTCCGTGCGCCCCTGCGCGCCGTGAGGGCCGTGCTCGACGCGCACGGAAAGCCCCTGCATCGCTATCCTCTGGCGCTGGATCAAGTCGTGCCCCCGGGGCCCGTCTATCTGGTGGACACGGCCATGCAGCATGTGGTGACTGAAGGTACCGCCGCCGGTCTGAACCGTTTTCTGTCCCCCGATCTGCACGCCGCAGGCAAGACCGGTACCACCGACGACCTGCGCGACAGCTGGTTCGCCGGCTTCACGGGCGACCGGCTGGCGGTGGTCTGGCTGGGGAGGGACGACGACAAGCCCACCGGCCTGACCGGCGCGTCCGGCGCCATGCAGGTATGGGGCGCGTTCATGGCCCGCGCGGCCGCCCAGCCGCTGGTGCTGCCGGGCGCCAACAGCGTCCAGTGGGAATCCATCGATCCGACCAGCGGTCTGAAGGCCGACGGCGGCTGCGACGATCCCGTGAAGCTGCCGTTTCTGCCGGGCAGCGCGCCCGGGAAAATGGCGCCCTGTGCCGACGGATCGTCCCCTGACTCCCCCTTGCATTGGCTGAAAAAATGGTTTCGATGAACAGGACACTGTGTGCTCTGGTACTCGCCGCCGCGCTGCTGGCCGGCTGCGCCGGGCTCACGCCCCCTCCCGGGGGGCCACCGCCGGTGGTGGAGTCCGGTGCGCCAGCGCCCGGCCCGGGAACCGGCTCCCATGGGGGGCGCCGGTCCGCCCCATCCGCAACGGGCTCCCCGGCGGTGCTGGCCCTGGTGGACCGTGCCGACCGCAGCGCGCGGGCGGGGCAGTTGGGCTCTGCGGCCGACAGCCTGGAGCGGG
>DATFML010000339.1:0-19302 GCA_035266965.1 Gammaproteobacteria bacterium | reverse complement strand
CCGATTCGACGACTACGGCTTTGACACCCGCGCAGTGCGCGCCGGCCACCACCGCAGTGCGGAAGGGGAGAACGCCGAGCCGATCTTCGCGACATCCAGTTACGTGTTCGCCAGTGCCCAGGAGGCGGCAGCCCGTTTTTCCGGTGAACAGCCGGGCAATATCTACTCACGTTTCACCAATCCCACCGTTCGCACGTTTCAGGACCGCCTGGCGGCGCTGGAAGGCGGCGAGTCATGTGTGGCTACCGCTTCGGGAATGTCGGCGATCCTGGCCACCTGCATGGGCCTGCTCAAGGCCGGTGATCACATCGTGAGCTCGCGCAGTGTATTCGGCAGCACGGTACAGTTGTTCTCCAATATCCTGGGCCGCTTCGGGATCGAAACGACCTATGTGCCCCTGGGTGACCTGGACGGCTGGGCGGCCGCCATCGGTCCCGAGACCCGCATGCTGTTTCTGGAAACGCCCTCCAATCCGCTTACCGAAGTGGCGGATGTCGGTGCGCTGGCGGCACTGGCCCATGAACGGGGCTGCCTGCTGGTGGTGGACAACTGCTTTTGTACGCCGGCTCTGCAGCGGCCGCTGGAACTCGGCGCCGATATCGTCGTGCACTCGGCCACCAAGTACCTTGACGGTCAGGGACGCTGCGTAGGGGGTGCCGTGGTGGGCGACGCCGAACGGGTGGGCAAGGATGTATTCGGGTTCCTGCGTACCGCCGGGCCGACCATGAGCCCGTTCAACGCCTGGGTCTTTCTCAAGGGTCTGGAAACCCTGCGTCTGCGCATGCAGGCCCACAGCGCGGGCGCGCTGGCTCTCGCCCGTTGGCTGGAAGAGCAGCCCCAGGTCACGCGGGTCTATTATCCCGGTCTGAGCTCCCATCCGCAGCACGAGCTGGCGAGGCGCCAGCAGAAGGATTTCGGGGGGATTGTCGCCTTCGACGTGGCCGGTGGCCGGGAGGCGGCGTGGACGGTCGTGAACGCAACCCGCCTGATTTCCATTACCGCCAACCTGGGGGACGCCAAAACCACCATCACCCATGCGGCAACCACCACCCACGGCCGGCTGACGCCGGAGCAGCGCGCCGATGCCGGCATCGGCGACGGTCTGTTGAGGGTCGCCGTGGGTCTGGAAGATGTGGAAGACATCAAGGCGGACCTGCACCGGGGGCTGGTGCAGGCAGGCCCGTAAAGGTAGCGGTGGTTCAGCTGCCGATGATGGGTGCGATCTTGCCGACGCCCCAGTGCCGGATGTCCTCGAAGCTGAATGTGACGTCGGCCTGCATCCTGATTCCCCCGCGGGTGCGGCAGACGTTGACCGTGCAGGCACTGGTGGTGGCGCGTTCGATGGAATCGCCGTTGTAGCGGGGCAGAAGCAGCAACTGGCTGACCGTTTCTGCGTCCACTTCCAGGGGTTCGGCCAGATCCAGCAGATAATAGGACGTGCCGTTGGGGCCCTTCACGACACCGACGCCCTCGACGTTGATGGGGTTGCGCCCCTGGTAGTCGTAGGGCTCGTAGATTTCGAGCAGGTGATGTTGTGCTGTCATGGCGTGACACCTGCAGCGCAAGTGGGCAGAACTCCAGAATGCACCAGCGATTCCACGGTTGTCAAAAGATGACAGGTTGGCTGTTGCCGCTCTGGCCGGCACGTCAATATTTCGACAGCTCGGCAGCCCGCAGAGTTCACGGTGGTTTCCATGGGTGCCCGTGACCTGGCCGAGTCGCTCTACAGGGCAGCGCTGGCTGCCGCCGATGGGCGCCAACGTACAGTCGAATGGCTTCGGCGCCATCCCATGGAGGGTCCGGTGTGGGCGGTGGCGGTGGGCAAGGCGGCAGCGGCCATGGCCGAGGGGGCTCGGGAGGCACTCGGCTCCCGGCTGCGCCGCGGGCTGTTGGTCACCAAGCATGGGCATCTGGGTCCCGATGCTTCCGCCTACGCGCCGTTCGAGTGCTACCAAACGGGCCACCCGGTTCCGGACGCGGCCAGTCTCGCCGCAGGGCGCCGGCTGCTCGAGTGCGTCGCCGAAGCGCCGCCGGCCGTGCATTGGCTGTTTCTGGTATCGGGTGGAGCCTCCAGCCTGGTGGAGGCGCTGCCGGCAGGGCACATCCTTCAGGATCTGCAGGATGCCCAGCAGTGGCTGCTGGGCAGCGGCCTCGCGATCGCTGAAATGAACCGCGTCCGCAAGGGACTGTCGCTGCTCAAAGGCGGGCGGCTGGCGGCACGATTGACCGGTCAGAGCGTCACCGCGCTGATGCTTTCGGACGTGCCGGGCGACGATCCGAGCGTCATTGGTTCAGGGCTGCTGGCGGCGGCTGCAGGCGACCGGGACCTTTCGGGACTTGCCCTGCCGGAGTGGCTGCGAAAGCGGCTGGAAGGGATGCCGGCGGCGCCCGTCCCGGACCACCCGGCGCTGGCGCGCGTCCGTCACCACGTTATCGCCTCCCTGGGGGACGCCTGCCGGGGCGCGGTGCAAAGAGCCCGCGAGCTGGGGTTGGATGCGGTTTGCCATCGCACGCGCCTGGCGGGCGATGCCGCCGCGGCGGGACACAGGTTGGGGGCTCTGGCGCGGCAGGCGTCGCCCGGCGTACAGGTCTGGGGCGGCGAGACGACGGTGGTTCTGCCAGCGGCCCCGGGCCGCGGAGGCCGCTGCCAGCAACTGGCGCTGGCGGCCTCGTTGGAGCTGCAGGGCATCCCCGACACCTGCCTGCTGGCGGCCGGCACCGACGGCACGGACGGGCCCACTGAGGACGCGGGGGCAATCGTCGACGGCGATACCGTGGAGCGGGGTCGACGCAGCGGCATGAGCGTCGAGTCGTGCCTGGAACGGGCGGACGCTGGAAGCTTTCTGGCGGCGAGCGGCGACCTTCTGCACACCGGGCCCACCGGCACCAATGTCAATGACCTGGTGTTGGCGGTAAAGGCCCCGGGATAAGCCCGGCATCGATTCCTTCCGGCGGTTACAATGGGCCGATGAACGAACCCGCCATCCGCCCGGAGCAGCCGTCCGACAGCCTGTTTGCGGGTGCGCTGTCCTGCCTGCAGCTCTGCGATTTGCAGGAAAAGCTCCAGCGCACCCGCGAAGTTGCCGCTCAGTGGCGGGCCGGCCGCTTGTCGCTGCAGGCCTCCGATCCGCCCGCGGACATCGATAGCCCGGGCCGGCCCCCACGCCCGCGCCTGGTTGCCCCGAAGGCGCTTGCGCGGCGTCGGCTGAGCAGCCTCGAGGGGCGCGGCGCGCTGCTGCACGCCATCGCCCATATCGAATTCAACGCCATCAATCTGGCCTGGGATGCGGTCTATCGGTTTAGGGGCATGCCCGAGCGCTATTACGACGACTGGGTGCAGGTCGCCACCGAAGAGGCGTACCATTTCTCTTTGCTGCAGGCCAGGCTGCAGGCGCTGGGGTTCGACTACGGCGACTTCGATGCCCATGACGGACTCTGGCAGATGGCCCGCCGCACGGCCCACGATGTGTTGGTGCGCATGGCGCTGGTGCCGCGGGTGCTGGAGGCCCGCGGCCTGGATGTGACGCCGGGCATGATGGAGCGACTGCGCGCGGCGGGCGACGATGCCAGTGCGGAGATCCTGGCGGTGATCCTGCGGGACGAGGTGGGCCATGTGGCCATCGGCAGCCGCTGGTTTCGTCACCAGTGCGAGCTGCGGGGCCTGGATTCCGAAACGCTTTTCCCGCAATTGCTGGAGCACTACATGAAGGGCCGTGTAAAAGGCCCGTTTCATTGCGAGGCGAGACTGAAGGCCGGCTTCACCCCCGCGGAGCTGGCCCATCTGGAACGCCAACAGGAGGATACGCTGGAATGAGGGGTATGCGATTTGTTGCGTGGCTGCTGCTGTTTTCGTGGGCTGTCGTGCTGCCGGCCTCGGCGGCCGATACCGACGCCAAACCCGGGTCCACCGACGCCATCGAATTGACCTACCAGATCAAGATGCCCGGGAGGCCGGCGTACACGACGCGCTATCTGGTGACGCCGCGCTTCATGCGCAGCGACGACGGGCCCGGCAGCAAAGACTTCGTGCTGTTGGATCGCAAGGGGCGCACGGTGTACAGCGTGAGTCAGAGCGACAGCACCGTGCTGGTGATTCCCTATCGCGCGATCGATGCAAAACAGCCGGCGTCCCTGAAGCTTTCACAGCAGGTCCACAAGGATCCCAAGGCGCCCCATGTCGGAGGGAGGACGCCTGTGCACTACACCTTTCTGGCGAACGGCAAGACCTGTTCCGACGCGGTAGTGGTGCCCGGGTTGCTGGGCGGTGCGGTTGCCGCCATGCGGGAGTTCGAACAGATAATGGCCGGCCAGCATGCCGCGGACATGGACAAGACGCCGGCGGACATGCAGACGCCCTGCGACCTGGCCCGCTATGTCTTTGCCGCCGACCGGCAGCTGCGCCACGGCCTGCCCATTCAGGAATGGGATCCCACGGGCTACCGGCGCACTCTGACGGACTACAAGCCGAAGCTGGAGGTTGACTCGAGCCTGTTCAAGCTGCCCAAGGGATTTCGTCACTACTCGGTCAATTGAGGGTCGGTCAATTGAGGGGCAGGCTCTGGAGGCGGCAGCCCGTCGGGTCGCACCACAGCACGCTGCCCTGTTCGTACCAGTCTCCCAGCACGATGCGGGTCGCCGGGGCGCCGTCGACGGTCAGCTCATGGGTGGCCGGCCGGTGGGTGTGGCCGTGAATCAGGCGCCGGACGTGATGCTCGCGCAATGCGGACAGCACGGCCTCGTGGTTGACGTCCATGATGTCCACCGTCTTGTGGGCGGTACGTTGGCGGCTGGTTTCCCGCAGTCCGGCTGCCATGTGCCGGCGTTCTTCCAGGGGCTTGGCCAGAAACTGGCGCTGCCAGGCCGGGTCGCGGACCAGCCGGCGAAACTGCTGGTATTCCAGATCGTCCGTGCACAGCGTGTCGCCGTGCATCAACAGGGTGGGCTCACCGTACAGGTCGACGACGCTGGGGTCCGGCAGCAGCCGGCAACCGGTGCGGGCGGTGAAGCCCTCGCCGATCAGGAAGTCCCGGTTGCCCGTCATCACGGAAACCGGCAGTCCGGTGCCTGTGCAGTCGGCCAGCGCCTCCAGCACCGGCTGCAGGGTGGGGGAGTCATCGTCATCCCCCACCCAGGCTTCGAACAGGTCTCCGAGAATATAAAGGGCGTCGCAGCCGCGCGCCGGTCCGGCCAGGAAATCCAGAAACAGCTCCGTGATGACAGGCCGCTCCGGGTCCAGGTGCAGATCCGATATGAACACCGTGGCGGCCATCGCGGGGGCTATTTCTTCCCTTCGTCGACGGTCACCTTCTCGATGACGACCGGATCCACCGGCACATCCTGATGTCCCGACTTGGTGGTGGTGGGGACCTGTTCGATGGCGTGCACCACGTCCATGCCTTCGGTGACCTTGCCGAACACGCAGTAGCCCCACCCCTGGGGTGTGGGCGCGGTGTAGTCGAGGAATTTGTTGTCCTTGACGTTGATGAAGAACTGGGAGGTGGCCGAGTTCGGATCCGGGGTGCGGGCCATGGCAATGGTGCCGGTAAGGTTGCTCAGCCCATTGTCGGCTTCGTTCTTGATGGGGGCACGGGTCTTCTTCTGCTTCATGTCCGGCTCGAATCCCCCGCCCTGGATCATGAAACCGGGAATGACGCGGTGGAAGATGGTGCCGTCGTAGAAACCGGAGCGCGCATACTCGACAAAGTTGGCGACCGTTTCCGGCGCCTTGTCCGGATAGAGCTCCAGGACGATGGTTCCCTTGCTGGTCTTCATGTGTACGGTCACGGTGCGGTCTCCTGTCACTTTGCCCGCGGCGAAGGCGCCGGCGAGCGGGGTGAACCCAAGGACAACGCCCAGCACTATGGCGAGCCATTTCGACGTCATGCGGGTGCCTCCCGGTCGATGAAAGTCCCGGCATGATATCGGCTTTGCCGCCCGCCTCAAAGTCTCTGCGCCCAAATCCCGGGTTTTGTCGGTGTTCGGGCTTTCCGCTAACATGGCGGTCCGATGATGCCGCCAACCACGAAGACGCGATTCGCGCCCAGCCCGACGGGCGAGCTCCACCTGGGCAACGTGCGCACCGCCCTGTTCAATGCGCTGCTCGCCCGCCGCGCGGGCGGCGTATTTGTGCTTCGAATCGAAGACACCGATCGCGAGCGCAGCCGGGACCGTTACGCGACCGCCCTGCAGGGCGATCTTCGTTGGCTGGGATTGGAGTGGCAGGAGGGGCCGAACGCCGGCGGCGGCGCCGGGCCGTACCTGCAGTCTCAACGTGGTGACATCTATTCCCGCTACTACGGGGTGCTCCGGGACAAAGGGCTCAGCTATCCGTGTTTCTGCAGCCCCCAAGAGCTGGAGTCCGCCCGTCGCGCCCAGAGAAGGGCGGGTCAGCCGCCGCGGTATCCGGGCACCTGCGCCCGACTGGATGCAGCGCAGGTGCAGGCGCGGTTGGATCAGGGGCTGAAGCCGACCCTGCGCTTTCGGGTTCCGGCCGGGCGCGCCGTGGAGTTCCATGATCTGGTACGCGGCCCCCAGCGCATTGCCAGCGACGCCATCGGCGACTTCATCATCCGCCGGGCGGACGGTACGCCGGCGTTCTTTTTCAGCAACGCGGTGGACGACGCGCTCATGGGCGTCACCCACGTGCTGCGGGGCGAAGACCATCTGACCAACACGCCGCGCCAGCTTCTGCTGCTGCAGGCGCTGGAGCTCACGGCCCCCGCCTACGGCCACATTTCCATGATCGTGGCGGCCGACGGCAGCCCCCTGTCCAAGCGCCAGGGCAGCCGCAGCGTGGCGGAGCTGCGCCGGGCGGGTTTTCTGCCGGGGGCCATCCTCAACCACCTGGCTCGCCTTGGCCACAGCTATCAGCAAGGGGCTTATATGGACCTTGACGGCCTGGCGGCGGGCTTCGAGCTGGACCATCTGGGCAGAGCGCCCGCCCGCCATGACGAGACTCAGCTGGAGCATTGGCAGAAGCAGGCGCTAGCCGCCGCCGGGGAAGACGATCTGTGGCAATGGATGAAGCAGGATGACGATGCGCCTGACGGGATCGACGCGCGGGTGCCCGCCGGGCAGATCCATGCGTTCGTGGCAGCGGTACGGGACAACGTGTTGCTGCCGGCGGATGCACGGCTGTGGGCGCTGAGGCTGTACGGATCGCCAGGCGACTATGATCCTGAAGCGGACATGGCGATCCGCGGTGCGGGCGCGGGATTCTACCGTGCCGCCCTGAGCGAAGAGGCGCAAGACGGGCGCGACTTCCGCGCCTTCGCCAAGCGTCTGGGCGCGGCGGCCGGCGTGAAGGGCAGGCAGCTCTTCATGCCCCTGCGGGCGGCACTGACCGGCATCACGCCGCAGTCCGCCGGTGCGGCCGGCCGGGACGCGGTGCGCTGGCAGCACGGCCCGGAGCTCGCACGCCTGTGGGAGCTGCTTGGCCCGCAGCGGGTGCGCGAGCGCCTGCAGGCGGCCCTGAGACTGTGTGAAACGGATTGATTCAGAGCGATGGTACAAATCTACAACAGCTTGACCCGTAGAAAGGAACCTTTCGTACCCATCGAAGCGGGCAAGGCGCGCATCTACGTCTGCGGCATGACGGTCTATGATCTGTGCCACCTCGGCCACGCGCGGGTGCTGGTGGTATTCGATACGGTGGTGCGCCATTTGCGCGCCAGCGGCCTGGACGTCACGTACGTACGCAACATTACCGATATCGATGACAAGATCATCAAGCGTGCCCATGACAACGGGGAGTCCATCGATCAGTTGACTGCCCGCTACATACAGGCGATGCATGAAGACGCCGCCGCCTTGGGCGTCCAGGCTCCGGACCACGAGCCCCGCGCCACCGAATCCATGGATCAGATACAGGGGATGATCGCCAGCCTGATGGACAAGGGCTATGCCTATCGCGCCGATAACGGCGACGTCTACTACGACGTCAGCCGTTTCAAGCGTTACGGCGCGTTGTCGGGAAAGCAGATCGAGGATCTGCGCGCCGGCGCGCGGGTGGAAGTGGACGAAGCCAAACAGGACCCGGTGGACTTCGTGCTCTGGAAAGCCGCCAAGCCCGACGAGCCCAGCTGGCCCTCGCCGTGGGGGCCCGGCAGACCGGGCTGGCACATCGAATGCTCGGCGATGTCCACCCACTGGCTGGGCGATCATTTCGATATCCACGGTGGAGGGCTGGACCTGCAGTTCCCTCATCATGAGAACGAAATCGCCCAATCCGAGGCGGCCACCGGCCATCCGTTCGTCAACTACTGGATGCACAACGGGTTCGTGCAGATCAACGAGGAGAAGATGTCCAAGTCCCTGGGCAACTTCTTCACCGTGCGCGAAGTGCTCAAGCGCTACCGCCCCGAGGAGGTGCGCTATTTCATCCTTTCCAGCCACTACCGCAGCCCGCTGAACTACTCGGACGACAACCTGGACCAGGCGCGCGCTGCACTGACGCGCTTCTACACGGCCCTGCGGGGGCTGCCGGACGCGCCGCCCGATGACGGGAACGGCTATCGCGAACAGTTCACGGCCGCCATGGATGACGATTTCAATACCCCGGAGGCTCTGGCGGTGCTCTTCGACCTGGCCCGGGAAATCAACCGGGTCCGGGACAGGGACCCGGCGAAGGCCGCCCGACTGGCTGGCGGGTTGCGGGCACTGGGTGAGGTGCTGGGGCTTGTCCAGAACGATCCCGAGGACTATCTGCGGGGTGCGCCGCTGGGTCAGGGGGAGGGAGAAGGATGGCTGACGGACCCGGATATCGACGCGCTGATCCAGGCCCGCGCCGCCGCCCGGGCCCGGCGGGACTGGGCGGAAGCCGACCGTATTCGGGACCGGTTGAAGGACGACGGCGTGGTTCTTGAGGACGGCTCTGGAGGCACCACCTGGCGTCGGGGCTGACGGCGGGTGGCCAAAGTTTCCCGTCCCGATGCCGATATCCTCATGGGTATCCAAGTTTTATGCTAACAAGTCTATAGTGAATTCATGGAGTTACCAGACGGAGCTGGGCTTGGCGCATAGGGGCGAGGTCGTCTGACATGAGCGAGCGCATCTTCCGTCTGATCATCGGCACCACGCTTCTTGTCTGTCTGTATCTGGAGCCGCGTCCCGGCGCGAAAGCGCTCCTGTTCGGCTTGTTGGCGGTCATGATCTTCGAAGGGATCACCAATTGGCGCGTTCCCATTCTCGTCTCCCGGCTGCGCTACGGTGCCGGTGCCGACGTTCCCGATGACGGTGAGCTGGCCGTGCATGCCGCCGCGCCCTGGATACGATTCGACGCCGAGCGTGCCTGGCGCCTGGTGGTGGCGGCCATGCTCGTGTTCACGCTCTTCGCCTTTCCCGAACAGCTTTGGTTCTTCCCGTGGTTCATGGGATTTGCGATCCTGGGCGCGGGCCTCAGCGGTGTGTGCCCGGTGCTCATCTCACTGAAGCTGATAGGGTTCAGATGATCCAGCGTGCCCGGCACAGTCACGCTCATAACCTGCGAACCGGCCTGGCAGTAAAGATCACCGGCATCGTCTTCTGGGGGCTGGTGCTGGTGGGTCTGACCATGTCGGTGATCGTCCTGCGTCGCATGGAAGCCGATCTGCAGGCTCACTACACCCGCAACGCAGACCATTTCGCGGCGGCGCTGCAGCGTTACCTGTCGGCGAATCCGGATGCTTCCGGTGCCGACCTGGGGTCGGCAATGAAGCCGTTGCTGCGGGAGCTGGATTTTGTCGGCGCGCGGGTGGACGTCAACGGCAAGCCGCGGCAGTTCGGCAGAGTCGGTGGTGGTCTGAGTGCCGTGACGGCAGGGTTGAACAAGCGCGGGTCCAGCCACCAATCACTGTCGATCACCCATCTGACGCTCTACCATCAGAACCTGCACGCACGCACCGAGCGTCAGCGCAAGCAGCTGCTCGCCACCATGGGCGTGCTGTTCCTGCTGTTCGGCTTCATCCTGCAATGGGTGCTCCAGAAGCTGCTGACCCGGCCGTTCCTGCGCATGGTGGCCACCGCGCAGGCCTTCTCCGGCGGCAAGACCGCCGAACGCTTCGATGAGAGCCGCTCCGACGAGTTCGGTTTCCTGGGCAAGTTCATCAATCAGGCCCTCGACTATGTCCTGCTGCAACAGGAGGAACTGCGCGAAGCTCTCGGGCGCGTGCGCGAGTCCGAGTCGGCTCTGTATCAGGAAAAGGAGAAGGCGGAGGTTACGCTGCATTCCATCGGCGACGCAGTGATCACCACCGATGCGGAAGGGCGGATCGAGTACTTCAATCCGGTGGCGGAGACCTTGACCGGCTGGGCATTGCCCAATGCGCGCGGCCGGCTGCTGGGACAGGTCATGGCGCTCTACCACGAAACGACCCGTGAGCCGGTGTCCAATCCTGTTCTGCAGTGCCTGAATACGGGTCAGGTGGTGGAGCTTTGCGATCAGACGATACTCGTGCGCGAGGACGGCGATGAGGTGGCCATTGCCGATTCGGCGGCCCCCATCCGCGACCGCGCCGGGCATGTCATCGGTGCGGTGATGGTGTTCCACGACGTCGGGCATGCCCGACGTCTTGCGCGCCAGCTTTCCTATCAGGCCACCCACGACGCACTCACCGGGCTCTATAACCGGCGCGAATTCGAGCATCGACTGCAGATGGCGCTGCACAGCGCACGCGAGGAACAATGCGAGCACGCCGTGTGCTATCTGGATCTGGATCAGTTCAAGATCGTCAACGACACCTGCGGCCACATCGCCGGCGACGAGATGCTGCGCCAGCTCGCCGGCATGCTCCAGGTCCAGGTGCGCGAATCGGATGCGCTGGCGCGCCTGGGCGGGGACGAGTTCGGCGTGCTGCTGCACTACTGCGATCTGGCCCAGGCCCGTCGCGTGGCCGAGAATCTGCGCGCCACCGTGCGCGACTTCCGTTTCGTGTCGGGCGACCACAGTTTCGAGATCGGCGTGAGCATCGGGCTGGTGGCGGTGTGCGCGGAAAGCCACAGTCTTGCGGAAGTGATGAGCGCAGCCGACGTGGCCTGCTATGCGGCCAAGGACGGCGGGCGCAACCGGGTCCATACCTATCAGCCCGACGATGGCGAGCTCAAGCGCCGCCAGGGGGAAATGCGCTGGGTCTCCCGGTTGCAGAGGGGGCTGGAGCAGGACCGGTTCTGTCTGCATTTTCAGCCCATCGTTCCCCTGGATCCGGAGTCCACCGTCGGGCACTACGAAATCCTGCTGCGCATGCAGGACGAGGAGGGCCATGAGGTGCCGCCGATGGCCTTTATTCCGGCTGCCGAACGCTACAACCTCATGCCGTCCATCGATCGGTGGGTGGTGCGCACCGTGCTGGAAACGGCCAGTTCCCAGGGGGCGCTTCCCGAGGGCTCACTGTGTGCGATGAACCTGTCGGGGCAGTCCCTGTGCGACGATCAGTTCCTGGATTTCGTCATCGGGCAGCTGGAGCGGACGGGCTTTCCCGCCGAACAGGTGTGTTTCGAGATCACCGAGACGGCGGCGATCGCCAATCTTCACTGGGCGACCCGGTTCATCAATACGTTGAGAGCGATGGGCTGCCGCTTCGCCCTGGATGACTTCGGCAGCGGTTTGAGCTCGTTTGCCTATCTGAAGAACCTGGCCGTGGATTTCCTGAAGATCGACGGCAGCTTCGTGCGGGACATGGGCGACGATCCCATCGACCTCGCCATGGTGGAGGCAATCAATCGCATCGGTCATGTGATGGGAATCCAAACCATCGCGGAGTTCGTGGAAAACGAACGGACCATGCAGACACTGCGCGACATGGGGGTGGATTTCGCCCAGGGGTACTGGATTGCGCGACCGGCGCCGATGGGCGATTTGATGGCGGCCTATCCCCGCCAGTCCGGCGGACGCAGCGTCGGCGGCTGACAGACCGCCGCCCGCAGTGGGCGAACCGACGTCCACCGTTGTTCAGCTGTGATACTGCGTGGCCGCCTGCAGGGTGTTCTGCATAAGGATGGCGCGCGTCATCGGGCCTACGCCCCCGGGTACCGGTGTGATCCAGGCAGCCCGCTCCGAAGCGGCAGCGAACTCCAGGTCCCCGACCAGGCGGCCGTCGTCCAGGCGGTTCATGCCCACGTCGATCACCGTCGCCCCCGGCTTCACCCAGTCACCCTTGATCAGACCCGGTTTACCCACCGCGGCGACCAGGATGTCGGCGCGGCCCACGTGGACCGCCAGGTCCCGAGTGAACCGGTGGCAGGTGGTGACCGTGCAGCCGGCCAGCAGCAGTTCGAGGGACATGGGGCGTCCGACGATGTTGGAGGCTCCCACCACCACCGCTTCGCGGCCGTGGAAGGACTCCCCCACGGATTTGAGCAGGGTCATCACACCGAACGGGGTGCAGGGCCGAAGCAGGGGCAGGCGCAATGCCAGACGACCGACGTTGTAGGGGTTGAAGCCGTCCACGTCCTTGTCCGGGCGGATGCGCTCGATAATCGTTTCCGGATCGATATGGGCGGGCAGCGGCAGTTGTACCAGGATGCCGTCCAGCTCGCTGTCGCCGTTGAGCCGGTCGATCAGATCCAGCAGCTCGTCCTGGGATATATCAGCTGGCAGATCAAAGCTTTTGGAGAGGATACCCACATCCTCGCAGTCCCGGCGCTTGCCGCGGACATAGACCTGCGAGGCGGGGTCGGTGCCCACCAGCACGACGGCGAGGCCCGGGCGGCGCCGGCCGGCGGCGATGCGTTCGTCGACCTGCTGGCGCAGGGAGGCGCGCAGTTGCGCCGCGATGGTCTTACCATCGATGATCTGGGCGGTCATGGTGTTGGCCGTGTAACTCGCCGTGTGGGAAGCGCCAGATTGTGTCACGGGGCTGCGGCTGCGGACAAGGGCGGCAGCCCCCGCACATGGCCCCGCGGCATTTGACGCCTCTGGGTGCTCAGCGTATGATCTCCGGCCTTGCCCCGTTGGTGGCCCAAGGCACGCCAACCGGTGTCGGGCACGGGGTATAGCGCAGTCTGGTAGCGCGCCAGCTTTGGGAGCTGGATGTCGGGGGTTCGAATCCCTCTACCCCGACCAATTCCGGCGGGAGCCCGGACGCGTGCAGCGCTGGAGATGGCTCATACCCTGCGCCCGTAGCTCAACCGGATAGAGCATCGGCCTTCTAAGCCGGTGGTTGCAGGTTCAAGTCCTGCCGGGCGCGCCATTTGTCGCGGCTGCGCAGCGGCCCGCGGGCGCAAGACGGTTCAATGGTGAGCGTAGCTCAGTTGGTAGAGCCCCGGATTGTGATTCCGGTCGTCGTGGGTTCGAGTCCCATCGCTCACCCCAAATCTAGGGTTCGGTCGTGGCCATGCCGGCGGCTTGAACCACGGACCGGGTCATGGTCCAATGTTGCCCCTTATTCGGGCCGTTAGCTCAATTGGCAGAGCAGTGGACTCTTAATCCATTGGTTGTAGGTTCGATTCCTACACGGCCCACCAGTTTTCCCGTTCTCACACCCAGCCGTCCTTATCGATTTCCCGTTTTTCCAAGGGTATCCGGCCATCCCGGGTTACGCCGTCTCCGGGCGAGGCGCTATAATGCCTCGGATTCGGCCCAAAGCCTTAATAATGCGAAAGTGGCGGAATTGGTAGACGCGCTGGCTTTAGGTGCCAGTGGGGAAACCCGTGAGAGTTCGAGTCTCTCCTTTCGCACCAAATTGCTTGTTCGGCCTTCGGGAGTGTGCCCCGCAAGGCCCGGAGGGGGTCGCGGAGGCAACCGCTTTTGTTCATGTGCCAGGCCGGCATGTCGATCATGCTGAAGAGGAATTCCAATGCAAGTTTCCGTTGAGACGACCGGTGCGCTGGAACGCCGGATGACCGTGCAGATACCCGCCGAGCGGGTCGACCAGGAGGTGGAGAACCGCCTCAAGCGCTTGGCGAAGACCGCTCGTCTGGACGGTTTTCGGCCCGGCAAGGTGCCCATGCGGGTGGTGCAGCGCCGCTATGGGCCCCAGGTCCGGGCCGAAGTGGTCAGCGAGGTCATGCGCAGCACGCTGCAGGAAGCACTGACCGAGCAGCAACTGCGGCCTGCCGGCGGCCCCAGCCTCGAGCCCCGTACGGTGGAGCCGGGCGAGGCGCTGGAGTACACCGCCACCTTCGAGGTCTATCCCGAGTTCGAGCCGGCCGCCCTGGACGGGGTGAAGATCGACAAGCCCGTGGCTGCGGTTACCGATCAGGACGTGGAGGACATGCTGGAGAACCTGCGTACCCAGCGACGGACCTGGGAGGCGGTGGAGCGCGAGGCGCAGACCGGCGATCGGCTGATGATCGACTTCGAGGGTACCATCGGAGGCGAGCCGTTCTCCGGCGGCAAAGCGAGCAATGTACCCCTGGAACTGGGCAGTGGCGCAATGATTCCGGGTTTCGAGGACCAGCTCACCGGCGTCAAACCGGGCGAGCAGCGGACCATCGAGGTGACCTTCCCCGACGACTACAACGTCGCGGAGCTGGCCGGCAAGACGGCGCAGTTCGATATCGGGGTCCACAGCGTGTCCGAGTCCAAACTGCCGGCCCTCGACGAGGAGTTCGCCCGGGCCTTCGGGATCGACGAAGGGGGCGTGGACAAGCTGCGCGAGGAAGTGCGGCGCAACATGGAACGGGAGTTGGAGCAGGCCGTCCGCCAGAATCTCAAGGAGCAGGTGTTCGACGCCATTCTGGAAAAGAACGACATCGAGGTGCCCCAGACCCTGGTGGACGACGAAGTGCACCGCATGATGGAGCAGGCGGGGGTCGAAACCGACGACACCGCCCATGGCGAAGCCCATGCGCAGCTGGAGGCGCCGGCTCTGCGCCGGGTCAAGCTGGGGCTGGTGCTGGGAGAGATCGTGCGTCGCAACGAGCTGAGGACCGACCCGGAGCGGGTGCGCAAGTTGATCGAGTCCATTGCCGCCAGCTACGAGAATCCGGACGAAGTAGTCAAGTGGTACCAGCAGAACGCGGAGATGCGTTCCGGTGTGGAAGCCATGGCGCTGGAGGAGCAGGTGCTGGATTGGGTGATGGAACACGCGGAGCTTCAGGATAAACCTAGTGATTTCAAGGAATTGATGAATTCTCGCAAGACGACGAACGTCTAAAGGATGGTATCCTATGACCGATATCTATGGTAACGGCGGCGCTGGGGACGTGAAGGCGCTGAATCTGGTCCCGATGGTTGTCGAGCAGACCGCTCGGGGAGAGCGCGCCTACGACATCTACTCCCGGTTGCTGAAGGAGCGGGTGGTATTCGCGGTAGGTCCGGTCGAGGATTACATGGCCAATGTCATTGTGGCGCAACTGCTGTTCCTCGAGTCCGAGAACCCCGATAAGGACATACACCTCTACATCAATTCGCCGGGAGGATCGGTGAGCGCCGGCCTTGCCATCTATGACACCATGCAGTTCGTCAAGCCGGACGTGAGCACCATGTGCATCGGTCAGGCTGCCAGCATGGGGGCCGTGCTGCTGGCCGGCGGGGCTGCCGGCAAGCGCTACTGCCTGCCCCACTCGCGGATGATGATCCACCAGCCGTTGGGCGGTTTCCAGGGTCAGGCCAGCGATATTGACATCCATGCCAAGGAGATACTGCTGGTGCGCGAGCGCCTGAACCGCATCCTCTCCCAGCACACGGGGCAGCCCCTGGAGAAGATCGAACAGGATACCGACCGCGACCGGTTCATGGGGGCGGAGGAATCCAAGGAGTACGGACTGATCGACGCGGTTCTCAATCGCCGGGACGCGGCGCTCGGGGGATGAGCGCCCGGAGGCCGTCTCCGCCGTGTGCACCGCCCACTGGTTCGGCACTGACCGCATTTCCCCATGGCTGCGCAGGGATTGCTTGTCAGAACTTGCGTGAAGTAGTTGAATAGAGTCCGGGCGCTGCCTCGCGGAGCCGCAGGCGTCCCGCTGCGACGGATCCGTCGACCGCCGCGATGCCAAGCGGGGCCTCGCCGAGGGATGCTGCTGATTCACCGAAGTGAGGGTTGGTTATGACTGACGATCGAAACAAAGGCGACGACGGCAAGTTGCTGTACTGCTCTTTCTGCGGCAAGAGCCAGCATGAAGTACGCAAGCTGATCGCCGGGCCCTCCGTATTCGTCTGCGATGAATGCGTCGAGCTGTGCAACGACATCATCCGTGAGGAGATGCAGGAGAAGGCGACCGTTACCGGGAGCAAACTCCCCAAGCCTCAGGAGATCAATCAGGTTCTGGACGAATACGTCGTCGGACAGGACAACGCCAAGAAGATCCTGTCGGTTGCCGTATACAACCACTACAAGCGACTGGATGCGCGTCAGCGCAAGGAAGAGGTGGAGCTGTCGAAGAGCAATATTCTGCTCATCGGCCCGACCGGCTCCGGCAAGACGCTGCTGGCCGAGACGTTGGCGCGCCTGCTCAACGTGCCGTTCACCATTGCCGATGCCACCACGCTCACCGAGGCGGGATATGTCGGCGAGGATGTGGAGAACATCATCCAGAAGCTGCTGCAGAAGTGCGAGTACGATGTGGAGAAAGCCCAGACCGGCATCGTCTACATCGATGAGATCGACAAGATATCGCGCAAATCGGACAATCCCTCCATCACCCGCGACGTGTCCGGCGAAGGTGTGCAGCAGGCACTGCTGAAGTTGATCGAGGGCACCGTGGCTTCCGTACCCCCCCAGGGCGGACGCAAGCATCCCCAGCAGGAATTCCTGCAGGTGGATACCAGCAACATCCTGTTCATCTGCGGCGGCGCTTTCGCCGGCCTGGAGAAGATCATCCGGGACCGTTCGGAAAAGGGCGGCATCGGTTTCGCTGCCCAGGTCAAGAGCAAGGACGAGGATCGCCCGGTGGGCGAGGTGCTGTATTCGGTCGAGCCCGAGGACCTCATTCGCTTCGGACTGATTCCGGAGTTCGTCGGCCGTCTGCCGGTGGTGGCGACGCTGGAGGAACTGGACGAAGACGCCCTGGTACAGATCCTCACCGAGCCCAAGAACGCGCTGACCAAGCAGTACAACAAGCTGTTCGATATGGAAGGCTGCGAACTGGAATTCCGCGAAGACGCCTTACGGGCGGTGGCCCGCAAGGCCATGGAACGGAAAACTGGCGCTCGCGGTCTGCGTACCATCATGGAACATGTTCTGCTTGACACCATGTACGACCTGCCTTCGCTGGAGAATGTGCGCAAGGTGGTCGTAGACGAAGCGGTGATCCTTGGGGAATCAAAGCCCTATATGATCTTCGATGCGTCCGAGCAGCGCGCTGCGTCGGACTGATACCGTCCTGCACGACAGGGTGTTCCGTTGAGGGACACCCTGTCCACCTTCCCCGCTTCCCTGGCCTGGAACTTGCTTCATTTCCAGTGCGCCCGGCCATTGAATCCGGTGCACAGCGCCCCCATAGTACATAGAACGTCAGGCGGTAAAACGCGGAGTGTGCCGCGGCCGTACGGCAACGCAACGAATTGACGCAGATATCGCGAGGAACTCCACCATGGAGCATAAAGACAAGGCTTTGACAGTGACCGATGACACGCAGGTCGAGTTGCCGGTGCTGCCGCTGCGTGACGTAGTGGTTTACCCGCATATGGTGATTCCTCTGTTCGTCGGGCGGGAAAAGTCCATACGTGCATTGGATTCGGCGATGCAGGGCGATCAGAAGATCCTGCTGGTGGCACAGAAGAGCGCGGACGTGGACGATCCGCGCGTGGAGGACATTCATCGCATCGGGACCATGTCCAGCATCCTCCAGCTGCTGAAGCTCCCGGACGGTACCGTGAAGGTGCTGGTGGAGGGTGCCGAGCGCGCCCGTATCACGGAATTTGTCGATACCGACGATTACTTCTCCGCCAAGACGGCTGTGCTGCACGCGGAGAAGGCTCTGGACGACCGCGAGGTGGAAGTGCTCATGCGCTCCATGCTTACGCTGTTCGACCAGTACGTGAAGCTGAACAAGAAGGTTCCGCCGGAGATCCTGACATCCCTGTCGGGCATCGACGAGCCCGGCCGCCTGGCCGATACCATTGCCGCCCACATGTCCCTGAAGCTCGAGGAGAAGCAGCGCATTCTCGAGATCGAGAACGTGCGTGAACGTCTGGAACATCTCATGGGGCTGGTGGAAGGCGAGATCGATGTGCTGCAGATCGAGAAACGCATTCGCGGTCGCGTCAAGCAGCAGATGGAAAAGAGTCAGCGCGAGTACTATCTGAACGAGCAGATGAAGGCCATTCAGAAGGAGCTCGGCGAGCTCGAGGACGCGCCCAACGAAATCGAAGAGCTGCAGCAGAAGATCGAAAAGGCCGGCATGTCCAAGGAGGCCAATGCCAAGGCCAATGCGGAACTGAACAAGCTGAAGATGATGTCGCCCATGTCGGCGGAAGCCACCGTGGTGCGCAATTACATCGACTGGCTGGTCAGCGCACCCTGGAAGAAGAAGACCAAGATCCGTCATGACCTCGGCAAGGCCGAAGAGGTGCTGGAGGCCGATCACTACGGGCTCGAACGCGTCAAGGAACGTATCGTCGAGTATCTGGCGGTACAGCAGCGCGTCCGTAAGTTGAAGGGCCCGATTCTCTGCCTGGTGGGCCCGCCGGGCGTCGGCAAGACATCACTGGGGCGTTCCATCGCCCGCGCGACGAACCGCAAGTTCGTGCGCATGTCCCTCGGCGGGGTGCGTGACGAGGCGGAGATCCGCGGCCATCGCCGCACCTATATCGGTTCCCTGCCGGGTAAGATCGTCCAGAACCTGGCCAAGGTCGGCGTGCGCAACCCGCTGTTCCTGCTGGATGAAATCGACAAGATGGCCATGGACTTCCGTGGTGATCCGTCGTCGGCCCTCTTGGAGGTGCTTGATCCGGAGCAGAACCACACCTTCAACGATCATTACCTGGAAGTGGATTTCGATCTTTCCGATGTGATGTTCGTGGCGACCGCCAATACCCTGAACATCCCGGGTCCGTTGCTGGATCGAATGGAAGTGATCCGTATTCCCGGCTACACGGAAGACGAAAAGATCAACATCGCGCTGCGCTACCTGGTCTCCAAACAGGTCACCGCCAACGGTCTGAAGCCCAAGGAGGTGGCGATCGGGGAAGCGGCGATCCGCGACGTCATCCGCTATTACACGCGCGAAGCCGGCGTCCGCAACCTCGAGCGTGAGATCGCCAAGATCTGCCGCAAGGTGGTCAAGGAACTGGTGCTGCAGAAGGGAGCGCGCAAGATCACCGTCACCCCGAAGAATCTGGACAAGTATTTGGGTGTGCGGCGCTTCCGGTACGGGCGGGCCGACGAGCAGGATCAGATCGGTCAGGTGACCGGCCTGGCGTGGACCGAGGTCGGCGGCGAACTG
>DATFML010000338.1:0-4962 GCA_035266965.1 Gammaproteobacteria bacterium | reverse complement strand
CCCCATCGGCACCCAACGGGAAGTTTCCAGCTTGAGCAGGTCCTTATGGGTGGCGGACAGGATGCGCACGTCGATGGAAACTTCCCGTTGGGTGCCGATGGGGCGCACGGCCTTTTCCTGGATGGCGCGCAGCAGCTTGACCTGCATGTGCAGGGGCAGTTCGGCGACTTCGTCCAGAAACAGCGTGCCGCCGTGGGCCGCCTGGAAGAGGCCGTCCTTGTCGCTCACCGCGCCGGTGAAGCTGCCTTTCTTATGACCGAAGAATTCGCTTTCCATCAGGTCCGCGGGGATGGCGCCGCAGTTCACGGGCACGAACGGCTTGTCGGCCCTGGGTCCTTTTTCGTGGATGAGCTTGGCCACCAGTTCCTTGCCGGTGCCGGACTCGCCGCTGACGTACACGGGCGCCTGGCTGCGGGCCAGCTTCACGATGGTGGCGCGAATGCCCTGCATGGGCTTGGAATCACCGATCAGGGTGTCCCGGCTGCGTCGGTCCCGCTGGGGATAGGTATCCGAGAGCTTGAGGGCCGTGGTGACGAGGTTGCGCAACACCTGCAGATCCACCGGCTTGGAAACGAAGTCGAAGGCGCCGGCCTTCAGGGAATCGACCGCAGACTCCATGTTGCCGTAGGCGGTGATGACCGCCACCGGGAGATCGGGCTGATGGGTCTGGATGTGTTGGATGAGATCCAGGCCGCTGCCGTCGGGCAGGCGCATGTCGGTGAGGCAGAGATCGAAGGAACTGCTTTCCACCAGCTTGCGGGCCTGGGTCAGGTCCGCCGCCGCCTGGGTGGCGATGTCCATGCGCCCGAGCGTGATCTCCAGCAACTCGCGGATATCGGCTTCGTCGTCGACGATCAATGCAGTGTAGGAGGCCATCGCGTTAGTGTACCGTTCCCGGTCTTCTGGTGCATGGGATCGGCGCCCTGTCTCTATGGACCTCCCGGGCCCGGCTCATGAGCGTCCGCCATCGACATCGTTGCTGAAGTCGATACGGAAGCAGCTGCCTCCGCTGGTCACCGGGCGGTAGCTGAGCTCGGCCTGGTTGCGTTCGCAGAGCTCCCGGGAGATGTACAGCCCCAGTCCGGTGCCGCCGGCGTTGGTGGTGAAGAACGGCTCGAACATCTGGGATTCGGCTTCCGGCGGAATGCCCGGCCCATTGTCGATCACCTCGAGGTAAGGGCGGCTTTGGGTTGAATCCCCGGCACCACCACGCAATACAACGTGGGGCGTGTCCTTGGCGCCGCCATGCTCCAGAGCGTTCTTGCATAGATTCCAGATCACCTGATGCAGGTGGGTGGGATCGAACTGGATGTGACTGTCGTCGGGTTGTACCTGAAATTCGATGCGCCCGGCCGGCACATGTTCGTATTGGCTGAACTCACCGACGAAGTTCTCCAGCCAGGTGCCGAGCCCGATAGCCTGGGGTTGGGCAGGCTCGCGGCGGGAAAGCTGCAGTACGTTCTCGACGATGGTGTTCATCCGTTCGCATTGCTCGCGGATGATCTCCACCAGCCGGCGGTCGCCGGTGGCCAGGTCCGGCGCCTCGTCCAACAGCTGCCCGGCATGGCTGATCGCGCCCAGGGGATTGCGGATCTCGTGGGCGATGCTTGCCGTGAGACGGCCCAGGGCCGCCAGTTTCAACTGCTGGCTGCGTTGGGCCATGGTGGCCATGTCTTCCAGGAAGATGATCGCGCCGGTGTCGGATTCCATCCCCAGGGGGGTGAAGTTGGGGACAATGGCCGTTCCCCCGGCGGGAGAACGGAACGGTGCCGGTGGCCGTTCCGGCTGTCGACGCCAGGCGGCGAGACTTTGAGCCAGTTGCGGCGCCAGGGCGGCCAGGGGTTTGGTTGTCGGCCGTCCCGGCATGCCCAGCAGCCGCCAGGCCAGCTCGTTGATCAGCCGGACTTTGCCCGCCTGGTCCACCACCACCACCCCGGACTGCAGGTGCTGAATGATGTAGGCGTTCAAGGCCTCCAGGTTGGCCACATCGATGCCGCGGCGGGCGGCCAGGTCCTCGCTTTCGCGCACCCGACGGGCCAGCATGTGGGCCAGGCTGGCGGTGGCGAAGAAGGCGGCGCCGAACAGGCCGGCGCGGGTGTAGTCGTCGCCGGCGATCGCCGCCCCCAGCAGGGAACCATAGGCCTGCTCCGCCAGCACCGCCAGGGTCGCCAGGGCCGCGAACAGGTAGGCCAGTCGACCCGGCAGCAGCAGGCTGCCCGCCGCCACGGCTACCGCGAGCAGCACGCCCAGCCCGCTTCCCAGGCTGCCGCTGGCGTGCATCAGCAGCGTAATGGCGATCACGTCCACCGAGATCTGGCCCAGCACCTGGAGGGCGTAGGCCGGCCAGCGCCAGCGGGCGGCAAAGCCGGCCACCAGGCCGAAGCACAGGTAGGCGAGAATGGTCGCTGCGAACAGCTCCGCGTTGCCGCTCCCGAGGGCGGTGGCCTGGGGGGCGGCGAAGAAGATGGTGGTCAGCAGGCCGGCCAGAATCAGCCGGTAGAAGGTGAGCAGCCGCAGCGGCTTCCAGGTGAATTCGTCCTCGCGGGTGCCGGTCGGCGTAAACCCGTGCTCCGGGTGTCGAATTGTCATGGGGCCGATGGTAACCGATCCGGCGTGGCGTGTTGAGATTCCCGGACCCTAGGGAACCTGTGCACAGGCCGCTGAGGCGGCGTTCACGGCGTTGCAGAGGCGCTCGGAATGCTCATTTACGCCTTGTAGATTGCGCTTCCCCGCCTCTTTGCGCCTCGTGATCATTTGCCTGATCGGCCTGTGCAGAGGCCCCACAGGGCTCCGAACTCAAGCGCCGGTGCGCCTCGGAGCAGTAGTGGTGATCGCCGACATTGAGCGCCTCCGCCTCCGGTACATACAGCCCGCAATGGTCGCAGCGGACCATGCGACCGCCTTCCCGGCGCCGCAGCTTCGGGGTTTTCGGTGTGTCCGGCTGTTTGCGCAGCAGGTTGATGATGAACCAGATGGCGAGCAGGATCAGGATCAGACGTAGGCCCATAACGATTAAGTTTCCGGCTTCCGGGGCGACGGCGCAAGAGTCAATGCCTGTCTGTTGCTGGTGTTTTGCGTGCCGGCAGCATTTACCTCAGAATATGGGGCCTTTCAGACACGTGAAGCGCCATGAACCTGCACGAGTTTCAGGCCAAGAAGCTGTTCGCCGACTACGGGATCCCGGCCCCCGAAGGGGTGCTGGTGCGTTCTGCCGGGGAGGCCGCTCAGGCGGCCCGCGACCTGGGCGGCCAGCGCTGGGTCCTGAAAGCCCAGGTCCATGCCGGCGGGCGCGGCAAGGCGGGGGGCGTGAAGGTGGTGGACGCTCCCGAGTTGCTGGAGGCCGAAGCGCAGCGGCTGCTCGGCAGCCGACTGGTGACCCATCAGACCGGCGCTGAGGGTTTGCCGGTGGAGGCACTGCTGGTGGAACGGCCGGTGGCCAGCGCCCGGGAGCTGTACCTGGGAATGCTGGTGGACCGCACCCGGGAGCGGGTGGCGGTCATGGCGTCTGCCGCCGGGGGCATGGACATCGAGGAAGTGGCGGCGACCCGGCCACAGGCCATTCTGACCGAGGCGGTGGATCCGGCCGCCGGGCTGCAGCCCTACCAGTGCCGCAAGCTGGGTTTTGCGCTGGGGCTGGAAGCGGGGCAGCTGAAGAGCTTCGCGGGCCTGCTCCAGGGGCTGTACCGCCTGTTCACGGAACGGGACGCCAGCCTGGTGGAAATCAATCCCCTGGTGGTGACCGGGGACGGCGAGCTGCTGGCCCTGGACGCCAAGGTCAACCTGGACGACAACGCCCTTTACCGCCACGCCGACCTGGCTGCCTGGCGGGACCCCAGCCAGGAAGATCCCAAGGAGCGGGAGGCCCACGAGCACGGCCTGAACTACGTCACCCTGGACGGCTCCATTGCCTGCATGGTCAACGGTGCCGGGCTGGCCATGGCGACCATGGACCTGATCAAGCTCCACGGCGGGGAGCCGGCGAACTTTCTGGACGTGGGCGGGGGCGCGACCGCCGGGCGGGTCGCCGATGCCTTCAAGCTCATTCTTTCCGGCGGCAAGGTGAAGGCGATTCTGGTGAACATCTTCGGGGGCATCGTCCGCTGCGACCTGATCGCCGAGGGTATCATTCAGGCGGTGCGGGACGTGCAGGTGGCGCTGCCGGTGGTGGTGCGCCTGGAAGGGACCAACGTGGAGCGCGGCCGCGCCCTGCTGGCCGACTCCGGACTCAACGTCACCACCGCCGATGATCTGACCGACGCCGCCCGCAAGGCGGTGCAGGCGGCCGCTGCCTGATCGGCCCCAGGAACCGACGCAATCGCCATGAGCATCCTTGTCGACCAGAACACCAAAGTCATTTGCCAGGGCTTCACCGGCAAACAGGGCACTTTTCATTCCGAGCAGGCACTGGCCTACGGCACCCGGCTGGTGGGCGGGGTGACGCCCGGCAAGGGTGGCGCCACCCATCTGGATCGGCCGGTGTTCGACACCGTGCACGACGCAGTGTCCGCCACCGGTGCCGATGCGACCATGATCTACGTGCCGGCGCCGTTTGCCGCCGACGCCATCCTGGAAGCCGCCGATGCCGGCATCCGGGTCATCGTTTGCATCACCGAAGGTATCCCGGTGCTGGACATGCTGCGGGTGAAGGCGGCCCTGCGCGGCAGCGAAGCGCGGCTGATCGGCCCCAACTGCCCCGGGGTCATTACCCCCGGCGGGTGCAAGATCGGCATCATGCCCGGGTCCATCCATGCGCCCGGTTCGGTCGGCATCGTTTCCCGCTCCGGCACTCTGACCTACGAGGCGGTCTACCAGACGACCCTTTGCGGGTTGGGGCAGAGCACCTGCGTGGGCATCGGGGGCGACCCCATCCACGGCATGGATTTCGTGGACTGTCTGCAGGCCTTCGAGGCCGATCCCCAGACCCGCGGCATTATCCTGGTGGGCGAGATCGGCGGCAGCGCC
>DATFML010000337.1:0-2511 GCA_035266965.1 Gammaproteobacteria bacterium | reverse complement strand
ATGGGTCAGTGCCATGGTGAAAGACCATCGCACGGTCTGTGTGGGCGGGATTCTCGCGAGAATGCGGGGATGGGAAGGGCGAGCGAACTTGAACAAGCCGTAGATGATGAATGTGATTCCTATCCAGGGCATCAGCAAAGTCGGATGGACTTTCGTCAATGCCAACAGGAACGCCATCGGGACAAGGACCACGTTCATGCCCAGATAGTGGCCCCAGGCGAACCGGGTGCCGCTTGACAGCAACGATGGGACGGAGCGATGTTCCAGTCCTCTGGCCGTAGCATGGAGCCAACCCATCGTCGGGTTGAAGCCCTGGTACACTCCCATCGCTGCGGACATCAGCAGCAGGCCGTTCACGCTGTCCATTGCAGCCCCTCTGCGGAAAGCCGGAACCACGTGTCTACATTGCAATTCAAGACTACTCCCAAAGGGACCCGGCGCGCCACATTCGTGAGGTGAACGTTCCGGTGGTTCGCTGCCGCTTGTCATGAACACGGGCACGGTCGCTGTCCACCAGTTGCCCACTCACCTGTCCGGGTGCCGGCGCCGCTTGGGTCGGAGGCCGCGGCTCTGCATGCGCGCCGAAATGGCCGATGGAAGTGTTGACGATGTCTTGACGGCAGTTGCAGGCCTGGAAGCGGCAAAGCGGTGCCTGGGATGCCTGGACAATGAGCAGCGGGCGTTGCGGGGACATTGTTCTTGACCGGCACCATGGCGTACGTCTATACCACTAACTAGCGGTTATGACTGAAATTACTAGAATGCTGGATGGCAGGCACCGTCACAGGGCCACCGAAACGCTGCAGATGACGGCGAAGTGCGCGGACAGCAGCGGGCCGTTGCCAGGCATTGCAGCGCGGAGTTGCCGCGTCGGGATGGCTTCTTTCGGAGGCCCTCTGAGCGGCCTTCCGCGGCGCGGCGCAGGATTGATATAAGAAGCGATGTCGGCGCCGTCGCGCCCGGCGGGTCACCCCTCAGTCGCGCGCTGAAGGAGGCGTTATCACGTATTCTCTAAGTAACCCTTTGTACTGGCAGACCCGCCGCGGCCTCAATGATGCTGTGGGGATATGTGTTGACGCAGGTCCGGTCTCTGCGGCCGGCACCGCCCCCGCGCGGGTACGCCCATGAGCACAGTGCATCGCTTTGCGCCCGGCCGGGGGCTGGCGGCACGCACCGCCCTGGTGGTGGGCATCGCACTGCTGGCGACACTGTTGACGGCTTTCTTCTGGTTCGTCAGTCACGGGTTGTTGGTGATGTTCTCAGCGGCCGTGCTCGCGGTCGTGCTGGAAGGGCTGTCCGGGTGGGTCAGGCGTTACAGCAAACTGCCCAGGGCCCTTGCGCTGACAGTGACGATAGCGACAATTGCCGTGGGACTGGCGGCCGTGCTGTGGATCGGCGGGATGCGGATTTCCAACCAGGGGCCGGCCCTGCGCGCCAACCTGGAGCAGTCCGTCCACCACCTGGAGTCGCGGTTGAAGAAAATGGGGGTGAATCCCAGTGCCCTCGGCGCGCCGTCCGGTTCGGGAGGGCTCATACACGGCGCGCTTACCCACCTGCTGGCATCGCGGGCATCCATTTCGGAAACCGTCAATTTTGCCGCCGACGTGTTGATCATCGTCGTGGCCGGTATCTATTTTGCGGCTCAGCCGACCGTGTACCTGGAGACGGTCGTCAAGCTGTTCCCGTTGGAGCGGCGGGATCGGCTGCGGGAGGTGTTTCGCGCGGTGGCAAATGCATTGCGCCGCTGGGTCGCGGGCCGTCTGGCCGCCATGCTGGCGGTGGGTATCATCACCACGGTGGGCATGTTGCTGCTGAACGTGCGTCTTGCCCTGCTGCTGGGGCTGATGGCCGGTGGGCTGACCTTCATCCCGTATCTGGGCTCGATTGTTTCCCTGATTCCCGCCGTGCTGATCGCCCTGCTCAATGGACCGGCAACCGCTTTGTACGTGGCGTTGCTATACCTCGGAGCCCATATTACCGAAGGCTACGTGCTGACCCCGATCATCCAGGAGGAGGTCGTGCATCTGGCGCCTGGCTGGCTGATCATGGCTCAGTTGTTCGGGTATCTGCTGGCCGGCGTGTTCGGCATGGCCATGGCTACGCCGGTGGCGGTGGTGGTGACCATCGTCGTGCAGATGCTGTATATCCAGGACGTTCTTGGCGATCACGTGCGTCTGCTGGGTAATTGAGCGGCTCCCCGGGGAACCTCCGCACAGGCCGCTGAAGCGGCGCTCACGGCGTGGCAAAGACGCTCGGAATGCTCATTTGCCGCTCGTAAACTGCGCTTCCCCGCCCCTTTGCGCCTTGTGATCATCCCCTTGATCGACCTGTGCAGAGGTTCCCTACGACTCCGATTTGTCGGGGCCATTACCTTCGCGCCACTGCTGAAAGCAGTCGATTCCGCAGAAATACACCACGTAATCCTCGGCTTCGGCGCTGGTCGCCTCCGAACGCGGGATCTCCTTCAAGCAGATCTCGCACCGGACTGTCTCAGGCGGGACAATTGGGATT
>DATFML010000336.1:0-13654 GCA_035266965.1 Gammaproteobacteria bacterium | reverse complement strand
CCCAGGGTATTCAGGTCGAGCGTGACATTCTCAACAAGTACGGTCGTCCACTGCTGGGTTGCACCATCAAGCCGAAGCTGGGTCTGTCTGCGAAGAACTACGGCCGCGCCTGTTACGAAGGTCTGCGTGGTGGTCTCGACTTCACCAAGGACGACGAGAACGTCAACTCCCAGCCCTTCATGCGCTGGCGTCAGCGTTTCGATTTCGTCATGGAAGCCATCCACAAGGCCGAAGCGGAGACCGGTGAGCGCAAGGGTCACTACCTGAACGTCACCGCCCCGACCCCGGAAGAGATGTACAAGCGCGCCGAGCACGCCAAGGAGCTGGGCGCACCGATCATCATGCACGACTACATCACCGGCGGCTTCTGCGCCAACACGGGTCTGGCCAACTGGTGCCGCGACAACGGTCTGCTGCTGCACATCCACCGTGCCATGCACGCCGTGCTCGACCGCCATCCCAAGCACGGTATCCACTTCCGCGTGCTGGCCAAGATCCTGCGCCTGTCCGGCGGCGACCACCTGCACTCCGGCACCGTCGTCGGCAAGCTCGAGGGCGACCGCGAGGCCACCCTGGGCTGGATCGACATCATGCGCGACTCCTTCATCAAGGAAGACCGCTCGCGCGGCATCTTCTTCGATCAGGACTGGGGCTCCATGCCGGGCGTGTTCCCGGTGGCTTCCGGCGGCATCCACGTCTGGCACATGCCGGCGCTGACCACCATCTTCGGCGACGACTCCGTGCTGCAGTTCGGCGGCGGCACCCTGGGCCACCCCTGGGGCAACGCGGCCGGCGCCGCGGCCAACCGCGTGGCCCTGGAAGCCTGTGTCGAGGCCCGCAACGAAGGCCGTCAGCTCGAGAAGGAAGGCAAGGAGATCCTCACCCACGCCGCCAAGAGCAGCCCTGAACTGAAGGCCGCCATGGAGACGTGGAAGGAGATCAAGTTCGAGTTCGATACCGTGGACAAGCTGGACGTCAGCCACAAGTAAGACGGCCCGAGGCACCGGGCGGTGCCGCCGCGTGTTCGACGGCTCCGCTCCGGCCGCAACCGGCTAACCGATTCGATTTGAGGAATGTGAAATGAGTGACATGCAGGACTACCAATCCAGTCTGAGCGATCCGAGCAGCCGCAAGTTCGAGACCTTCTCCTACCTGCCGGAGCTGAGCAAGGACAAGATCCGCAAGCAGGTGGAGTACATCGTGAGCAAGGGCTGGAACCCGGCCGTCGAGCACACCGAGCCGGAGAACGCCTTCGACCACTACTGGTACATGTGGAAGCTGCCCATGTTCGGCGAGACCGACGTGGACCGCATCCTGGGCGAGGCCGACGCCTGCCACAAGGCTCACCCCACCCATCACGTGCGTCTGGTCGGCTACGACAACTACGCCCAGTCCCAGGGCACGTCCATGGTAATCTACCGGGGTCCCATCAAGGTCTGACCTGATCGGTCCGGGTTCGCCTAACGGCCCCTGCCCGGCTCGCCGAGCGGGGGTTTTTTTTGATCTCAGGCGGCGGGTGACGATGTGCGCCCGACCGCCGGCTTCAACTGGCTGAGTGACTGCAATGAGCGATACCAATGTCGATCAGTACCTGATCCAGGAGCAGCCGTACTACCGGCCCGTTTCCGACGAGGTGGAACTGTACGATGCCGCCTACAGTGCCCGTATGCCGGTCATGCTCAAAGGCCCCACCGGCTGCGGCAAGTCCCGCTTCGTGGAGTACATGGCCCACAAGCTGAAGCGCCCGTTGATCACCGTGGCGTGCAACGAGGACATGACCGCCTCCGACCTGGTGGGTCGCTACCTGCTGGAACCCGACGGCACCCGCTGGCACGACGGGCCGCTGACCATCGCCGCCCGCATCGGCGCCATCTGCTACCTGGACGAAGTGGTCGAAGCCCGTCAGGACACCACCGTGATCATCCATCCGCTCACGGACCATCGGCGCAACCTGCCCCTGGACAAGAAGGGCGAGTTGGTGACGGCGCACCCGGACTTCCAACTGGTGATTTCCTACAACCCCGGCTACCAGAGCCTGATGAAGGACCTCAAGCAGTCCACCAAGCAGCGCTTCGCCGCTCTGGATTTCGACTATCCGGACGCGGAAGTGGAGGCCGAGATCGTCATGCACGAGACCGGCGTCGACGCCGGGATCGCCGAAAAGCTGGTGTCCATCGCCAAGCGCGCCCGCAACCTCAAGGGCCACGGGCTGGATGAGGGTATCTCCACCCGTCTGCTGGCCTATGCGGGCAACCTGATCGCCAAGGGCATCGACCCGAAGTCGGCCTGCCGGATGACCCTGGTGCGCCCCATCACCGACGATCCCGACATGCGCGATACCCTGGACGCCGCCGTCGCGACGTATTTCTAAGGGCTGCAGGCTTCGCGCGTCATGGACAAGGATGCATACCTGGCCAGCCTGCGCGAGGACATCGTCTTCACAGACACCCTGCGGGGGCAGCCCTTCACGTTCCATTCCACCTGGGGGCTGTTCTCGCCCCGGGGCGTGGATGAAGGCTCGCGGCTGCTCATCGACCGCCTGGAGCTCGATGCGGCCGACGACTGCCTGGACCTGGGCTGCGGCTACGGCCCCATCGGCCTGACCATGGCCCGGCTGGCGCCCAAAGGCCGCACCGTGCTGGTGGACAAGGACTTCGTCGCCGTGGACTACGCCGCCAGCAACGCCGAGCTGAACGGCATCGCCAATTGCGAGGCCTTTCTCAGCAACGGGTTCAGCCATGTGGGGCAGCGGCGCTTCAATGCGGTGGCCTCCAACATTCCGGCCAAGGTGGGCAAGGAGATGCTCTACCTGTACCTCTACGATGCGCTGGCCCACCTGGAGCCCGGCGGGCGTCTGTACGTGGTGACCATCACCGGGCTGCGGCGGTTCATGGAGCGTGCCTTCCGCGAGGTGTTCGGCAACTATGACAAGCTCAAGCAAGGCAAGGCCTACACGGTTGCCCTGGCCGTCAAGGACGGGGATTGATCGCGGCCTTCCCGGGCCCCGGCGTTTCGCCGCGCCATTGTCCGACCGTTATGTCGCCCTCCTGTCGCCGTCTCATGCACGGAACCGCGGGCGGCGGCCGAGCGGCGCTTCGTTTCATCGATGTGGTAGCGTGCTATGACCATCGACATTGAAGAATACCGACCGTTTCTGGAAAAGGCCGCGCCGGAAGTGCGCGACACCTTCGAGGCCAGCTTCGCCGAAGCGGCCCACATCATGTCGCCGGGCGGCCTGAAGAACTACCTGGAGGGCGCCAAGGCCCTGTGCGATCTGGGCCGCGGCACCGATCTGGTGGTTTCCTATCTGGAGGCCATGCCCGCGGTGGCCAAGGAAGTGGGCGACGAGCTGATCGCCGAGTGCGTCACCGCCGCCCTGAAGCTGGCTTCCATGGTCAGCGGGGCGGTGATCGCCGAGTTGTTCTGGTCCATGCCGGTGGCGGCACGGCGCTTCAGTGATGCCGAGCTGATGCGCAACTACCTGGCGCTCATCCATCAGCTGTCCGCCAAAGTGCCCCGTGGCCTGCGTCCCATGCTGGAGCACCTGGACCAGCTGCTGGGCAAGCTCACCCTGGGCGGACTGCGCCGGTGGGCGAACTGGGGTGCCCAGGCCCACGGCCGGGACTTCGCCGCCCAGGCCAAGTATTTCTCCCTGCAGTCCAACGACAGCCAGGCGGTGCTGCAGAACGAGCGCCGCGGCGTGCTGTTCGTGGACCTGCACCGGCGCCTGAACTTCTATCTGCGGGCCCTGTGGGGGCGGGATTTCTTCATCCGCCCCACCTCCGGCGACTACGAGACCCGGGAGGGCTACAAGCCCTATATCGAGCGCGCCGTGATCCATGTACCCGATGCCTACGACGCCTACGGCGGCATTGCCGGTGCCGAGCTCTACCGGGCCGCCTGCGCCCACGCCGCCGCCCATCTGGTCTATACGACGGGGCCCATTTCCGCCGAAGCGTTGACCCCGGCCCAGATGGCCTTCATCGGCCTGGTGGAGGACGCGCGCATCGAGCAGCTGGCCATCCGGGAGTTCCCCGGCCTCAAGGCGCTGTGGGGCCAGTTCCATCGGGCCATGGACGCGGTGCACGAGCCGGCCCATCCGGCGCTGGCGCTGATGGAGCGGGCCGCCCGGGCCATGCTGGACGCCGACTATCGGGATGACGACCCGCTGGTCATGGAGCTGGCCGAATCCTTCCGCACCGAGTTCGAGCGCCGTCCCGGGGACAACCAGCTCAGCTGGGATCTGGGGGTGGACTTCTACAATCGCCTGCACGATCGCCTTTCCCTGCCGTCGGCCCGGGTACTGGAGCAGACCGGCATTCCCTACCGGGACGACAACCGCATGATCTGGCAGTACGCCGAGAACGTGTGGGACGCGGAAACCGAGTACATGCCCGCCAGCCAGCGCCAGGTGCGGCGCACGGTGTCCCTGATCGAGATGGCCAACGAGCTCGACTGCGAGCTGGCCGGCGACGACGCCCAGGAAGTCTGGCGTCTGGAGACGCCTTTCTACCTGGATCAGGAAGACTGCACCATCAACGAGCTGGAGGGCACCGAGCCGGTCAGCCGGCCCTACCACTATCAGGAATGGGACTACCAGATCCAGCTCCATCGCCCCGACTGGGTGACCGTGCTGGAGAAGAGCCAGGGCAAGGGCGACCCGGCCGACATCGACGGGGTGCTGGACGAGTACAAGCCCCTGGCCAACCGCATCAAGCTGGTCATCGACAGTCTGCAGCCGGAGGGCGTGGTGCGGCTGCGCCGCCAGGAGAGCGGCGACGACATCGACCTGGACGCCGCCATCCGCGCCATGATCGACCTGCGCATGGGGCACACCCCGGATACCCGCATCAACCTGCGCTACATCCGCAAGACCCGGGATCTGGCCGTGCTGGTGCTGCTGGACTTGTCCGAGTCCACCAACGAGGTGCTGCCCGGCAGCGACCGCTCGGTGCTGCAGCTCACCCGGGAGGCGGCCGCTCTGCTGTCCTGGGCCATCGACGGCATCGGCGACCCGTTCGCGGTGCACGGCTTCGCCTCCGACGGACGTCACGACGTGCAGTACTACCGGTTCAAGGACTTCGACCAGCCCTACGACGACAAGGCCAAACGCCGCCTGGCCGGCATGCGCGGCGGCCTGTCCACCCGCATGGGAGGGGCCCTGCGTCACGCCGCCAGCGACCTGTCAAAGCGTCCGGAGCAGAAGAAGCTGCTGCTGCTGGTGAGCGACGGGGAGCCGTCGGACATCGACGTGCGCGATCCCCAGCACCTGCGTCAGGACACCAAGAAGGCGGTGGAAGAGCTGGCCACCCGCGGCATTTTCACTTACTGTCTGACTCTGGACAGTCACGCCGACGAGTACGTGTCGCGCATCTTCGGGCCGCGCGGCTATACCGTGGTCGATCATGTGAACCGGCTGCCGGAGAAGCTGCCCGCGGTGTTCCTGGGGCTGACCAAGTGAGGTCGGCCTGACGGTGGAGCCATTGCGATCGTGGAAGCATCGAACCGAGTACAGCGCTACGGGCGCAGAGCCATCGGCGCGGTGGAGGTGCTGGGCCTGCTGGTGATCGCCATCGCCACGGTGATCGCCGCAGCTCAGGAGGTGGAGCTGATGGTCGATGCCCGCCAGGTGCGCCTGGAAGACCTGCTGATGCTGTTCATCTACCTCGAGGTGGTGGCCATGGTGGGTCTTTACCTGGAGTCCGGCCAGCTGCCCGTGCGCCTGCCCATGTACATCGGCATGGTGGCCCTGGCCCGCTACCTGATCCTCGACATGAAGGGCATGAACAACTGGCGGATGCTGGCGGTATCGGCCAGCGTGCTGCTGCTGGCGTTGGCGGTGCTGGTGGTGCGTTACGGGCATGTGCGCTTCCCCTACGATGCACGCGACAGCGACCGCCCCGCGGACGGGCCGCGGGCCCCGGACGCGGCATCGTCCGGTCGGGACTGATCGGCCCGCGGGGTTGTCATCCGCCGGCATGGGTTCTGATCGCGTGCGGCCGGCCACGGCGGCCGCCGGGACTTGGCTATGAACGTCACCTTCCGCCAATTGAGTATCTTCGAAGCGGTGGCCCGCCTGCAGAGTTTCACGCGGGCCTCCGAAGAGCTGCACCTGACCCAGCCCGCGGTGTCCATGCAGATCAAGCAGCTCGAACAGTCGGTGGGGCTGCCTCTGTTCGAGCAGCTGGGCAAACGCATTTATCTCACCGAGGCGGGTCAGGAGCTGTACCGTTACAGCCGTTCCATCACCGACGAGCTGGCCGAGCTGGACCAGGTGTTCGAGGAAATGCGTGGCCTGCAACGCGGGCGGCTGTCGGTGTCGGTGGCCAGCACCGCCAACTACTTCGTACCCCGTCTGCTGGCCACCTTCTGCCAGCGTCACCAGGGCGTCACCGTCAGCATCGACGTCACCAACCGCAAGCAGCTGCTCCAGCATCTGATGGACAATCAGACCGACCTGGTGGTGATGGGGCAGCCGCCGGTGGACATCGACGTGGTGGCCGAACCTTTCCTGCAGAATCCCCTGGTGGTCATCGCCCCGCCGGGCCATCCGCTGGCCACCGCCCGCCACATTCCCCTGTCGCGCCTGCAGGGGGAGACCTTCCTGATCCGCGAGCAGGGTTCCGGAACCCGTTCGGCCATGGAGCGGTTCTTCGCCAAGTACGGTGTGACGCTGTCCACGCCCCTGGAGCTCAGCAGCAACGAAGCCATCAAGCAGGGCGTGCAGGCGGGGCTGGGGCTGGGCCTGCTGTCCCTCCACACCCTGGAGCTGGAGCTGGCCTTGGATCGGGTGGTGGTGCTGGACGTGGAGCACTTTCCCATCCTGCGCCACTGGTACCTCGTGCACCGGGAAGGCAAGCGCTTGCCCGCGGTGGCGGAGGCGTTTCGCAAATTCGTGCTGGAAGAGGCCCGCGATCTGCTCACCGATCTTCCCCAGGTCGCCGGCGGGACAACGCCGGCGGCCTCGGCCCCGGGCGGCTGACGCGCCCATCAATCGGCCTGTTCGGCCTGGACCAGCGCCAGCGCCGCCGACACATGGGACAGGTGGGTGAGGCCCTGGGGATAGTTGCCGCGCATCTCCCCGGCCTGTGGGTCGTACTGTTCGGCCAGCAACCCCAGGGGGCTTGCGGTGCGACAGGCGGCCTCGAACACCTCCCGCGCGTCTTCGGCACGCTGCTGGCGGGCGAGGCATTCGGCCAGCCAGAAACTGCACGCCAGAAACGGATTGTCACGACCCTCCAGATCGTCCGAAGCCCGGTAGCGGCGCAGCAGGCCGTGATGGTGCAGGTCCTCACGGACGGCGGCCACCGTGCCGACCATGCGCGGGTCGTCGTAGTCCACGAACCCGACGTTCGGCAGCAGCAACAGCGCCGCATCCACTTCCCGGCTCCCGAATGCCTGCACGAAGGTGCCGCGCTCCGGGTCGTAGCCCCTGCTTTCCACGGTGTCCCGGATGGCCTGCCGGGTTTCCCGCCAGCGCTGCAGGGGTACGCGCAGATCGCTGTCCTCGGCGATGCGGATGCCCCGGTCCAGGGCGGTCCAGCACATCACCTTGGAGTGGACGAAATGGCGGGGCTCGCCGCGCATTTCCCAGAGCCCCTGGTCCGGGTCCTCCCAGCGCCGGGCCGCTTCCTCGACGATATCCACCAGGAACGCCCAGTAGTCCGGCTCGGGGGACTGGCCATGCACATGCCAGCGCCAGGCCAGCTCCATGACCTCGCCGAAGATGTCGAGCTGCAGTTGCTCGGCGGCCTGGTTGCCGACCCGCACCGGGCCCACGCCCCGGTACCCTTCCAGGTGCGGCAGTTCGAACTCGTTATGGCGGCGGCGCCCGTCCACACCGTACAGCACCTGCAGTTGCCGGGCGCTGCCGGCCGCGCTGCGTTCCATGAAACGACGCAGGCCCTGGGCTTCGGCCCGGCAGCCCAGCGCCACCAGGGAGTCGATGGTGAAGGTGGCATCCCGTATCCAGGCGTAGCGATAGTCCCAGTTGCGGGCCGCGTGCAGGTCGGCGGGCAGGGAAGTGGTGGGGGCGGCGATCACCGCGCCGGTGGGCGCGTAGTCCAGGGCCTTGAGAACGATTGCCGACCGTAATACGGCCTCCCTGAGGGCATCGGGGGCGTGCACCTTGGAAGCCCAGCGCCGCCACCAGGCGATGGTTTCGTCCAGGCGCCGGTCCAGCGCCGCGGCGTCGCTGACCGATGGCACGCCGTCGTCGAGCTCCTCCGGATGAATGTACTGCACATACAGCCGGCTGCGCTCGCCCTCGCTGACCTGAACCGTACAGTCGAGCCGGTAATCCTCGCGGATGGCCAGCTCGGGGTCGCCGGCGATGACCAGCCCGGTGTCGCCGCCCACGGCCGTGAACAGCGGCCCCGGCGGGTTTGAATGACGCCGTATCCAGGGCTTGATCTCGCCCATGTCGAAGCGCGGCTCCACATGCACGGCCAGTTCCATGGTACCCCGCACCCCCTCCACAATCCGGATGAGCTGGCGATGGGGATTCTCACGCCCGCCCTCGTGCATGCTGAACAGATCGTACAGGCGGACCTCGCCGCCGGCGTCCCGGAAGGTGGTGACCAGCACCAGCGTCTCGTCCAGATAGCAACGTTCCACCGTGTAGTCCGGCGTCGTGGGGGTGATGGCGATGTAGCCCCCTTCCCTCCAGTCCAGCAGCCGCCCGCAGCAGCTGCCCGAGTCGAACCTCGGCAGGCAGCACCAGTCCACGGAGCCGTCCTCGGAAACCAGTGCCGCCGTATGGCAGTCGCCGATCAGGGCGTATTTGGATGTGGGGGGATAGGGCGTTCCTTGGGAAGGCGGTCTGGTCGAAGCGGTCATGGGCAGGTTCTTGTGCACGCCGGCGGACTCGAAAGCCGGGCATTGGGTCGGGACCCTGTCGGCTCAACCCAGCGGCCGTCGGGGAAGGCGTTGTGCCTTAAGGCTAGAAGATGGCCGTTGGATGGCAACCGTAGGGCCGGCATGCAATTTCCGGCGTTCGGCGGGGAACCCGGCAGCGCCGGCGGGCCTGCCGGGGGAACTCAGGGGCGCCGACCGCCAAGCGCTGCGCGGATGCGCTCGGCCAGCTCCAGGGCCTGCCCAGCGTCCGGAGCGGCCACGTTGTAGTGGCCCATCTTGCGTCCGGGGCGGGCATGGTGCTTGCCGTACAGATGCAGCTTGGCGTTGGGATGACGGAACAGCTCGCCCCAGGGCGGCGCCTGTTCGCCCCACAGATCTCCCAGCAGATTGACCATCACGACGGGCGACAGCAGGCGTGTCTCTCCGGGGGGCAGGCCGCACATCATGCGCACCTGCTGCTCGAACTGCGTGGTCAGGCACGCGTCCAGGGTGTAGTGGCCGCTGTTGTGGGGCCTCGGGGCGAGCTCGTTCACCAGCAGCTCCCCGCTCCTGGACAGGAAGAACTCCACGGCGAGCACACCGCAGTAATCCAGGTTTTCGGCCAGGGTGCGGGCCATGGCCACGGCTTTGTCGCTCACCGCCTCAGCGACCCGGGCCGGTACGATGGAGGTGTCCAGAATGCCGTTCACGTGCCGGTTTTCGGCGGGCGGATAGCAGGCCAGCTCGCCGTCGACGCTGCGTACCAGCACCACCGACAGCTCCAGCGCCAGATCCACCCGTTCCTCCAGCACGCACGGCGTGGAGCCCAGCTCCGCGAACGCCGAGTGCGCCTGCCCGGCGTCCGCCACCGGGCGCTGGCCCTTGCCGTCGTAGCCGAGGGCCGCCGTCTTGAGGATGGCGGGCAGGCGCACGCCCGCCACGGCGGCGTCCAGCTCGCCGGCCTCCCGCACGGTCCGGAACGACGCCGTGGCCAGGCCGCAGTCGCGGATGAAGGTCTTCTCCCGGATGCGGTCCTGCACCAGCTCCACGGCAGCCGCACCGGGGCGCACCGGACAGCGGCCTTCGAGGGTGCGCAAGGCATCGGCGGGCACATTCTCGAATTCGGTGGTCACCGCGGCGCAGGTGCGCCCCAGGTACTCCAGGGCGTCCGGGTCGCGATAATCGCGCTGCAGATGCTCGTTGGCGACACTGCCGGCCGGGCTCAGGGGATCGGGATCCAGGGCGACCACCCGGTAGCCCATGGTGCGGGCGGCAATGGTGAACATGCGGCCGAGCTGGCCGCCGCCCAGCACGGCGAGGGTGGCGTCGGGGAGGATCACGGCGCGGGGGGCAGGGTCATGTCCAGCACCTTCCGGTGCTGCTCGGCGCGGAAGGCGTCCAGCCGGGCGGCCAGTTGGGCGTCCTCCACCGCCAGCAGGGCCGCGGCGAACAGCGCGGCGTTGGCCGCGCCCGCCTCGCCGATGGCGAAAGTGGCCACCGGCACCCCTTTGGGCATCTGCACGATGGACAGCAGCGAATCCATGCCCTGCAGATGGCGGGACGGCACCGGCACACCCAGTACCGGCAGCGTCGTCTTGGCGGCCAGCATGCCGGGCAGGTGGGCGGCGCCGCCGGCGCCCGCGATGATGCAGGCCAGTCCGCGCTGGCGGGCCGTCTCTGCATACTCGAACAGCCGGTCCGGCGTGCGGTGGGCGGAGACCACCTGGGTTTCATAGGGGATTGCCAGTTTGTCGAGCATGCGGGCGCCGGCCTCCATGACCGACCAGTCGCTGTTGCTGCCCATCACCAGGCCAATGCGGGGTGAGTCCATGCTTTGCACCAAGACGCTGGAAAAACGCGTATTTTAGCACCATGTGCGGTGCGGCAGTAGCTTGGCGTGGTGCCGGCTGCCGCGGTGGTCAGGCGCCGGGCCCGGACCTCGACGGCACCATGACCTCGAGGATGTGTCGCGGGTCCCTTTGCCGCGCAGCGCGCTGAGGTACAATGCGCGCATGCATTGCCATCGACGGCCGTGAGGACCATGCCCGACGTTCTTTTCGAGTCCAACCTGAAGAGCCTGCCGTTGCGGCACCGGGGCAAGGTGCGGGATATCTACGAAGTCGGCACCGAGCACCTGCTGATCGTCACCACCGACCGGCTGTCCGCTTTCGACGTGATACTGCCCGACCCCATTCCGGGCAAGGGAGCCGTGCTGACTGCCGTTTCCAACTTCTGGTTCCGGCGCATGGCGGACATCGTGCCCAACCACCTGGCCGACCTCAGCCTGGCCGATGTGTTGCCCGACGACGCCGAACGCGCCCAGGTGGAAGGACGGGCGATCGTGGTGCGGCGCCTGCAGGCACTGCCCGTGGAAGCCATCGCACGAGGCTACCTGATCGGATCCGGTTGGAAGGACTATCAGGCCACCGGGGCCGTATGCGGCATCCCGTTGCCCGCCGGCCTGGAACTGGCCGAGCGCCTGCCGGAGCCCATCTTCACACCCTCCACCAAGGCCGACACGGGCGCCCACGACGAGAACATCGACTTTGCACGCACCGAGGAGCTGCTCGGCCGCGAGCTGGCCGAGCAGGTGCGCGACGTCAGCCTGCGGATTTATCGGGCGGCGGTGGGCTATGCGGCCGAGCACGGCATTCTGATCGCCGACACCAAGTTCGAATTCGGCGTGGACGAGCAGGGACGGCTGACCCTGATCGATGAAATTCTCACCCCCGACTCCTCGCGGTTCTGGCCGGCGGATCAGTACAGTCCGGGGAGCAGCCCGCCCAGCTTCGACAAGCAGTACGTGCGCGATTACCTGGAAACCCTGGACTGGGACAAGACGGCGCCGGGTCCCCACCTGCCCGCCGAGGTCATCGCCCGCACCGCCGAGAAGTACCGCGAGGCCCAGCGGCGGCTGATGGCCATGCTCTGATCCGCCCTTTTCGACGGCCCCGTGGGCCGGCGAACATGTCCGGCGCACCGCGGTCATCTACCCTTGGGGAATCTTCGCGTCCACCCGGTGCGGGCCGGCGCGGTCATGCAGGCTTTCGCATGCCGCCCCGCACAACGGCCGCCCGGGGACGTGGTTTTCGCCATCAACAGCAAGGAGAAGGTTATGTACGGTTTTACAGTGACGGTATCCGACAGCTTCGACGACGCGGTGGCCCGGGTTACCGAAGAGCTCAAGAAGGAGGGTTTCGGTGTGCTCACCGAGATCGACGTCGCCGGCACGCTGAAGGCCAAGCTGGGCGTGGAAAAGCGGCCCTACCGGATACTGGGTGCATGCAACCCGAACCTGGCCCATCAGGCGCTGGAGGCCGATCCGGACATCGGCATGCTGCTGCCCTGCAACGTCATCGTACGCCAGGAGGAGAACGGCGCGGTGACGGTCGGCTTCATGGACCCCGAGGCGGTGCTCAAGCTGGTCAACAAGGCCGGCGTGGAAACGCTGGCCGCTGAAGTCCGCGCTCGCCTGGAAAGGGTGAAGGCGGCGCTCGCGGCCTGAGGTCCCGTCTCACCCGTCGTTGCCGGACCCGTCCCCCAGCCGGTCCCTGACGCGCTGCAGCAGCGCGTCTCGACGCCCGTCCCGGGGCGCCAGGGCCAGCGCCCGGTCCCAGTGGGGGAACAGGTTCTGTTCCTCGCGGTGCTCGTGCTTGGCGAGGGTGCCGGAAAGCAGCGCCATGAACGTCACCGCTTCATTCAGGGGCTCGCCGTCGCCGGCTCGGGCGGCGTCCTCCAGGCAGGCTTCGATCATGGCCACCTGTTCCAGGATCTGGTCGTGCTCGCGCAGCATGGTGGAGGTGGGGTCGGCGCCCAGCGGGTCCCGCGGTGCCACGAATGCGGGGGCCAGTACCTCGTTCTCCACCTGCAGGTGACGGCGAATCCCTGCGCCGAACCCGCGCATGTAGGGCTGGGCGCCGGCCACGTCGCCGCGGTTCACGCAGGCCAGGGCGTGGGCGAACAGCCGGTCCAGGCGTTCGTGGTCCCGGCTCAGCAGGTCGGTGAGCGACCCGGCGGGCGCGTCGTCGCGCGGTCGGATCCGCACCTTCCACAGGGGCGGGCCTTCCTCCACCAGGTCCCAGTGGATGCGTCCGCGCAGCTGCAGGCTGACGCCGTCCATGATCAGGCGGGGATCCTCGGCGGCGATCAGCTCGCACACCTGGCCGGGCTCCAGCGTCCGCACCATGTAGTAGGCGTAACTGTGGGCGGCCAGTTCGCCGCGCTGGCGCAGATCCACGGTCCTGTCCGGAGCGACTCGTTTCACGCTGTCGCCGCCTTGCGATGATCCATGATGGTGATGGTTTGCCGAATGCATTTTGCACCTGCTGGCAGTGAAGGTTGACGATCGGCCTCACCTGAGGTGTGCCGGGGCTGAATACCGATTCCGGGAGCCACGGAATCCACGGAACCCACGGAAAATGAACGGGCGTTCAGGAAGGCTGCATGCGTTGGCGTTGCCCTCGCTGGGGCGATGGCGCGTTTGTAAGCCGGCATTTTCCCCTGCTTTCCGTATATTCCGTGGCGCATTTCCGTTGCGGACCGGCGCAAGTGCCGGCCGCCCATGTAGCTCACCATGGGGCGGGCCCGGTGTCCTTGACCCGGATCAACGCCCCTGGCCGATGGGATGGGGTGAAATGGCCGCCGTTGGTGTTCTGCAGTGTGGGGCCGGCAGCCGGTGCGCCATACAAAGGGAGCCGGGTGCGTGCCTGTGAGCCGTCGGAGGAGCAACGAGTGACATTGGTACCGTGGTTTCCCTGGATAAAGGCTCTGCACGTGACCACGGTTGCGTTCAGCTACAGCCTGTTCGCCACCCGCGGGG
>DATFML010000335.1:0-5457 GCA_035266965.1 Gammaproteobacteria bacterium | reverse complement strand
TCCATTTCATGGAAAACCCCAGCCCGCCCAGCCAGGTCGGACGGGTCACCTGCGGCCAGGCGGTGGATTCCTCGGCGATCATCACCGTGCCGGGCTGCTGGGTATGGGTCACCTGATTGAGCTGGCGCAGGAAATCGATGGCTTCCAGGTTTTCCCGCCCGCCGTAGATGTTGGGGACCCAGTCGCCGGCTTCGCGCGAATAATCCAGGTAGAGCATGGAAGCGACGGCGTCCACCCGCAGCCCGTCGATGTGGAATTCGTCCAGCCAATACAGCGCATTCGAGAGGAGGAAGTTCTTCACCTCGCTGCGGCCGTAGTTGTAGATCAGGGTGCCCCAGTCGCGGTGCTCCCCGAGGCGCGGATCTTCGTGCTCGTACAGAGGGGTACCGTCGAAGCGGGCCAGGCCGTGGGCGTCCTTGGGGAAGTGTCCCGGTGCCCAGTCCATGAGCACGCCCACGCCGTGCCGGTGGCAGTAGTCCACGAAATACCGGAATTCGTCCGGGTTTCCGAAGCGGCTGGTGGGCGCATAGTAGCCGACGGTCTGGTAGCCCCAGGAGGCGTCCAGAGGATGCTCGGTGACGGGCAGCAGCTCGATGTGGGTGAAGCCCAGATCAGTGACATAACGCACCAGACGCTGGGCCAGCGTGCGGTAGTCCAGGAACTGCCCGTCTTCGGTCCGCTGCCAGGAGCCCAGGTGCACCTCGTAGATCGACAGGGGGCGGTGCTGCCAGTCATGGTTCCGGCGCTGCTCGAGCCAGGCCTGGTCCTGCCACGGGTAGGCGGTGTCTGCGGGAACCAGACAGGCCGTGCCCGGTCTGAGCTCGAAACGACGGGCATAAGGATCGGCCTTGACGTGAATGGTGCCGTGCTGGCGGTTGCGCACCTCGTACTTATAGAGGGTGTCCGCTCCCAGGCCGGGGATGAACAGCTCCCAGACGCCGCTGCCGCCACGGACACGCAGGGGATGGCGGCGCCCATCCCAGCGATTGAACTCGCCGACCACGCTTACCCGTTCGGCATTCGGAGCCCACACCGCGAAGTGCACGCCGGCCACGTCGTCCACCGTGCGTGCATGGGCCCCCAGGAAGCGGTAGGCATGCCAGTGACGGCCTTCTCCATACAGGTGCAGATCGAACTCTTCGAGCAGCGGCGGGAAGCAGTACGGGTCGTAGGCGCGGCTGCGCTCGCCGTCCTTGGTTTCCCAGACCAGGCGGTACCGTTCCGGCACTGTACCGGGCGGTCCCCGCCACTCGAACAGGTCGGTGCCGGGGATCCGCGTCATCGGCTCATCGGCCTCCCCGAGCTCCACCCGCACCCGCTCGGCGCCGGGGATCAGACATCGAACGCGGTCTCCGTCCTTGCGCGAACGCCTGCCCAGCACACTGAAGGGATCGTGGTGGCGGGCTTCGACGAGCCGGATCAGGTCGCGCGAGAGCCCTTCGGGGCGGGGAGTAGGGACGGAATCAGAGCTCATACCGCGGTTCCATAAGGTGAGCGTCGGATCGTGCTCCCGGACGCCTGACAATACGTCGGCGCGGGGGCCGGAAAAAAAGCCGCCGTGCGCGAGTTCCAAGGCAACGACTAGATGTTACCATAACCCCCGGCCCGGGCATCGACGATGCTGGCCGGCCCCGCTGGGTTCTGACCGGGGTATCAGGCAAGGAAAAGGACGGAGCGAGCCACCCATGAACGCCAGCAGCCATACCCTGCGTTTCGTCAGCCGGCTCACGCGCGACACCCTGGCGCTGATTCTGGCGGGCGGTCGCGGATCCCGGCTCAAGCATCTCACGCTATGGCGTGCCAAACCGGCGGTGCCGTTCGGCGGCAAGTTCCGGATCGTCGATTTCCCGCTGTCCAACTGCATGAACTCCGGCATCCGCCGGATCGGCGTGCTGACCCAGTACAAGGCCCACTCGCTGATCCAGCATATCCAGAAGGGCTGGGGCTTCCTGCGGGGCGAATTCGGGGAGTTCGTCGAGCTGCTGCCGGCTCAACAGCGCATCGAATCGTCCTGGTATGCCGGCACGGCCGATGCCGTGTATCAGAACCTCGACATCATCCGCAACCACAATCCGAGCTATGTGCTCATCCTGGCGGGGGACCATGTCTATAAGATGGACTACGGCCCCATGATTGCCCAGCATGTGGAATCCGGTGCCGACATGACCGTGGGCTGCATAGAGGTGCCTCTCGACCACGCCCGGGCATTCGGCGTGATGACCGTGGACGAGGACGGGCAGGTGTTGGAATTCCTCGAGAAACCGGAGAATCCCGAGCCCATGCTGGGACGCGATGACGTGGTGCTCGCCTCCATGGGCATCTATGTATTCAACACCCATTTCCTCTACGAGCAGTTGATCAAGGACGCGGATGATGTCCGCTCGAACCACGACTTCGGCAAGGACATCATCCCGGCGGCCATCGACCGCTACCGGGTTATGGCCTATCCGTTCCGCGATGTGCAGAGCGGGCGGCAGGCTTACTGGCGCGATGTGGGGACCGTGGACGCCTTCTGGGCCGCCAACCTGGAGTTGATCGGCATCACCCCGGAGCTCAATCTCTACGACGACGAGTGGCCCATCTGGACCTATCAGGAGCAGCTGCCGCCGGCCAAGTTCGTGTTCGACGACGACGACCGCCGCGGCATGGCCGTGGACTCCATGGTGTCCGGCGGCTGCATCATATCCGGTTCCACCGTGCGCCATTCCCTGCTGTTCTCCAACGTCAATGTGGAAAGCCACGCCATGCTGCAGCACGCCGTCGTGCTGCCTGACGTGCATGTGGGGCGTGGAGCGCGCATCTCCCGCGCGGTGGTGGACCGCGGCTGCTGGATTCCCGCCGGCATGGTGATCGGGGACGATCCGAAACAGGATGCGGAGCGGTTCTACGTCACCCCCGGAGGCGTGGTTCTGGTGACCCCCGAAATGCTTGGGCAGGACCTGCATCATGTCCGATGAACGCCGCTTGAAGGTGGTGCTGTGCTGGCACATGCACCAGCCTCAGTATCGCGACATGCTCAGCGGCCGCTACGAGTTGCCCTGGACGTATCTGCACGGCATCAAGGATTACGTGGACATGGCGGCGCACCTGGAAGCCGAGCCACGGGCCTGCGCAGTCGTCAACTTCGCTCCCATTCTGCTCGAACAGTTGAGCGACTACGCCGCGCAGGTGCGGGGCTTTCTCAGTGACGGCAGGGCGCTGCAGGATCCACTGCTGGCGCAGCTTGCCGGCGCCGCGCTGCCGACCGACGACAATGAAAGGCTGGCGCTGCTGCAGGCCTGTCTGCGGGCCAACGCCGAGCGCCTGGTGGACCGGTTTCCCGACTATCGCCGGCTGGCCGAACTGGCACAATGGCTGATCGCGCGTCCGTTGATGGTCGGTTATGCCGACGATCAGCTGCTGGTGGACCTGCTGGTCTGGTATCACCTGGCCTGGATGGGCGAGACGGTGCGCCGCTCCGATGTGCGCGTCCGTCGTCTGCAGGACAAGGGCGGCGGGTTTACCATGCACGACCGGCGCGAGCTCATCAGCATCATCGCCGACCTGCTGTCGGGCCTGATCGACCGCTACACCGCCCTGGCACGTCAGGGCCGGGTGGAGTTGTCGGTGACCCCTTACGCCCACCCCATCCTGCCGCTGTTGCTGGATCTGGGGTCGGCGCGGGCAGCCCAACCCGATGCGCCGCTGCCAGCCGCCGGCGAGTATCCCGGCGGCGAGGAGCGTGCGCGCTGGCATGTCCGGGAAGCCCTCGATACCTTCGAGGAACATTTCGGTTTCAAGCCGGCCGGTTGCTGGCCGGCGGAAGGCGGAGTCAGCGAGCCGGCTCTCGGGCTGCTGGAGGAATACGGTTTTCGCTGGGCCGCGACCGGCGAGTCAGTGCTCCATCACAGCCTGGCCAGGGACGCCGACAGGGACACCCATTCCCGTGAGCGCACCCTCTACAGGCCGTATCGGGTCGACGGTGGCAATCTCGCGTGCTTCTTTCGGGACGACGGTTTGTCCGATCAGATCGGATTCGCTTTCTCCGAATGGCACGCGGACGATGCCGTGGCGAACCTGGTGGACAGCCTGGAGCGAATCGCGGCATCGACCCGCGAACACAGCGATGCGGTGGTATCCATCATCCTGGACGGCGAGAATGCCTGGGAACACTATCCGGAAAACGGCTACTATTTCCTGAGTGCGCTTTACAATCGGCTGGCATCCCATCCCGCCCTGGAATTGACCACTTTCTCACGCTGTCTGGATGCGGGACCGGTTCCCCGCAAGCTGGGAAGACTGGTGGCCGGCAGCTGGGTGTACGGGACGTTTTCCACCTGGATCGGGGATGCTGACAAGAACCGGGGCTGGGACATGCTGATCGAGGCGAAACGCGCCTACGATGAGGTCACCGCGTCACGCCACATGGACAGGGAACAGTTGCTGGCCATTCAGCATCAGCTCTCCATTTGCGAGGGCTCGGACTGGTTCTGGTGGTTCGGGGACTACAATCCCTCGGATACGGTGAACGACTTCGACCGATTGTTCCGGATGCACCTGTCGCACCTGTATCAGCTGCTCGGCCGGGAGCCGCCCGAATACCTCTCTCACAGTTTCACCCACGGAACCGGCCGTCCGATTCACGGAGGCGTGATGCGCCACGGACAGGCCCGGTCGTAGAGGTTCGGAATCGTCAGCGTGCATTTCCGATTCAGCCCTCAACTATCTCTTGATACGTGGCAGCGAGGACGATGACTGGCGGAGCCGATAAAGGTCTGGCGGACGCTTTCGCGGCACGCCGCGCCGGGTTGCTGCTCCATCCCACCTCCCTGCCGGGGGCGGGCGATAACGGCGACCTGGGTCCCGAGGCCTATGGGTTCGTGGATTTTCTGCAATCGGCGGGTTGCTCGGTCTGGCAGATGCTGCCCCTGGGCCCGACCCACGCCGATCGCTCGCCGTATCAATGCCTGTCGGTGCATGCCGGCAACAGCGAATTGATCAGCCTGCAGGCGTTGTCCGACGAAGGCTGGCTGGAGCACGGCGATGACCGGCCGGTACCGGGCCACGGCGCCCGCCGGGCCCGCCTGGAGGCTGCCCACAATGGCTTTCTCAGCCACGGTACCGCCGACCAGCACGCGGAATATCAGCGTTTCGTGGCGCGCCACCGCAGTTGGCTCGACGACTACGCGCTGTACACCGCCCTGCGGGCGGAGCATCAGGATCGGGCCTGGCTGGACTGGCCGGTATCACTGCGCGATCGACAACCCGCGGCTCTGCAGGAGGCGCAGCGGCGGCTGGCGGGACCCATAGAGCAGGCGCGCTTCGAACAGTTCGTGTTCGATCGCCAGTGGCACGACCTTCGGCGTTACGCCAACGAGCGCGGCGTGCTGCTGTTCGGGGACATGCCGATCTTCGTGGCCCACGACAGCGCCGAGGTATGGGCGCATCGGGAATTCTTCGCGCTGGACGAGCAGGGAC
>DATFML010000334.1:0-4429 GCA_035266965.1 Gammaproteobacteria bacterium | reverse complement strand
GGACGGTGACGGGCGCATTCGCAGGCTCAAGGACCGAAAAGGGACATTTCTACGCGCAGGATGGTGCTGCGTCGTATGCCAGACGGCCCGATCAGCAGCAGAAGATCACCAATGGACGCCTTCCGTTCGCCAAGTCCAATCCCGAGGTGGTGGCAGGGTTCTGGGTGGACAAGAGTCTGCTTTATACCTACAACAGCAGCCGTGCCACCGATTCGAACATCACTGAGCTCGACCCCAATCCGGCGGCCAGCGGCGGCTCCGGGGCATTTGTGGCTGGCAACGTCACCCCCCAAGGAGATCTCGACAAGCTTCTGGCCGGAAACGTCCAGGCGAGCTATGGCGGGAACATGCTGGTCCAAAATGGGGTCGGAGCGCCCGTTAATATCAGCGTGAACTTCGGCCACGGTACGTGGAACGGCGCCTGGGGCACCTCCAGCGTCGCCGGCGGAGGCCACCTGCCATTCAAGGCTTCCGGCACCGTGTCGGGACCGAATATCGTCTCCAACAAGCTCAGCACGGGTGTGACGGGCAAGGTTCAGGGTGCTTTCTTTGGCAGGAATGCTGGTGCACTTGCGGGCACGGTGGACGTTCGGGGTACCGTAAACGGCGCTAATGTCCACGACGTAGGCGTATTCCTGACCGGCAAAGGAGCAAGCCCCGCTACAGCGGCACTTCGTTAACGCCTGAAAGACAGTGAGTTGACCATTCAGCAAGGCGCCCTATGGGCGCCTTTGCGTTTTCTGACAGAGACTCACAAGGCTCAAGGATGAGTCGGGTGCCCGCGACGGACTTGAGTTACCCCACGGACTTGGTGGGGCTATGTGGTTGAGGGTGAGGCCGCGAGTGCGGATTGGAGGCCGGTCTGCCGCCCTGCCAGGACGACCTATTCCGGAGCGAGAGCCCCTGTCAACGAGCATAACAGAGGTCGCTTTGATATCCTGATGCCCGGTGTGGCGGTGCGCCCGTTGGGGGTGCCGGACCATGGCCGACCGGAGCGAGGGCATGAGCGAAAAAGACAAGCTGATTATCTTTGACACGACGCTGCGCGATGGCGAGCAAAGCCCCGGCGCGTCCATGACCAAGGATGAGAAGATCCGCATCGCCAAGGCGCTGGAGCGCATGCGGGTGGATGTGATCGAAGCGGGGTTCCCCATTGCCAGTATCGGCGACTTCGAAGCCGTACAGGCGGTGGCCCGCACCGTCAAGGACAGCACCGTGTGCGGCCTGGCGCGGGCTATGGAAAAGGACATCGCCCGGGCCGGCGAAGCCTTACGCGACGCGGAGCGGGCGCGCATCCACACCTTCATCGCCACCTCGCCCATCCATATGAAGATGAAGCTGCGCCTGGAGCCCGATCAGGTCCTGGAGCAGGCGGTGCGGGCCGTGCATCAGGCGCGTCAGCTCACGGATGACGTGGAGTTTTCGCCCGAGGATGCGGGCCGTTCGGAGATCGATTTTCTGTGCCGGATCATCGAGGCGGTGATCGACGCCGGCGCCGGCACCGTGAACATCCCGGACACTGTGGGCTATAACGTGCCGGAGCAGTTCGGTGGCCTGATCCGCACCCTGCGCGAGCGCATACCCAACGCCGACAAGGCGGTATTCTCGGTGCACTGCCACAACGATCTCGGACTGGCGGTGGCGAACTCCCTGTCTGCAGTCATGAACGGCGCCCGCCAGGTGGAGTGCACCATCAACGGACTGGGCGAACGGGCCGGTAATGCCGCCTTGGAAGAGATCGTCATGACCGTGCGCACGCGGCGCGACATCGTCCCCTGCGATGTGGACCTGGATACCACTCAGATCGTTCCGTGCTCGCGGCTGGTGTCCGGCATCACCGGTTTTGCGGTGCAGCCCAACAAGGCCATTGTCGGGGCCAACGCCTTTGCCCATGAATCCGGCATCCATCAGGACGGGGTGCTCAAGAGCCGCGAGACCTACGAGATCATGCGCGCCGAGGATGTGGGCTGGGCCACCAACCGCATGGTGCTGGGCAAGCATTCCGGCCGTAACGCGTTCCGCACGCGGCTCGCGGAACTGGGCGTCACCTTTGCGGCCGAGGAGGACCTCAACGAAGCCTTTACGCGCTTCAAGGATCTGGCCGACAAGAAGCACGAGATATACGACGAGGACCTGCAGGCGCTGGTGACCGAGCTCGACATCGCCCAGGAGAACGAGCGCATCAAGCTGGTGGCCATGAGGGTGTGTTCCGAGACCGGCGAGCAGCCCCGGGCCGACATGACTCTGTGGGTCGACGGCGACGAACAGACCGCCAGCGCTCCCGGCAGCGGCCCGGTGGATGCCACCTTCAAGGGCATCGAGGCGATTGCCGATAGCGGAGCGAATCTGCTGCTTTATTCCGTAAACAACATCACCTCGGGCACGGACTCCCAGGGCGAGGTCACGGTGCGGTTGGAAAAGGGCGGGCGCATCGTCAACGGCCAGGGCGCCGATACGGATATCGTCATCGCTTCGGCCAAGGCCTATATCAACGCCCTCAACAAGATTCTGCAACGGGTGGACAGGGAACATCCCCAGCTTGGGGACGTATGAATTCGGGCACGGATCGGTGATGCCGACGACACTCCAGCAGCAGGCGTACCTCGATGCCATGGGCATCCAGTTGTGGATCCGGCGCCGGCCCGGTGAGGCCGGCCCCACCGCGGACACTGCCGCATCCGAAGCGGCGGAGTCGGGCGCAGCCCGGCCGACCGGCATCGAGCCGGTTCCCGCCGGTGCCGATCTGCCTGGCCCGGCTCCGGCGCCCGCGGGCGGCGTCGCAGGCCTGGATTGGCAGGCTCTGAAGGAGTCGGTGCAGGCCTGTACGCGCTGTGCATTGCACCAGAGCCGCACCCAGACGGTTTTCGGCGTTGGAGATCAGCGCGCCGACTGGATGGTGGTCGGAGAGGCTCCGGGTGCGGAGGAGGACCGTCAGGGCGAGCCCTTCGTCGGCCGCGCCGGACAGCTGCTCAACGCCATGCTTCAGGCGGTCGGTCTGCGCCGCGAGTCCGTGTACATCGCCAACATTCTCAAATGCCGCCCGCCCAACAACCGCGACCCGCGGCCTGAAGAGGTGGCCTGCTGCGAACCCTATCTGCAACGCCAGGTGGAACTGGTGACGCCGCGGCTGATCCTGGCAGTCGGGCGGGTGGCCGCCCAGAACCTGCTCAGGACGGACGCCCCCCTGGGCCGCCTGCGGGGCCGGGTACATCATTACGGGACCGCCGGCACGCCGGTGGTGGTGACTTACCATCCGGCCTATCTGCTGCGCTCGCCGGCGGAGAAGCGCAAGGCGTGGCAGGACCTGCTGATGGCCCGCCAGCTGCTGGCGCGACGGGAAACGGACAACGACGGCGCCACGACAAGCTGACGGTGACCGACCATGAGCGCTGTACTGAAAGCCCCCGATGCACGCCTGCGGCCCATGGTGGAGAACGACCTCATGGCGATCATGGACATCGAGCGGCGTGCCTACGAGTTCCCCTGGACTCTGGGTATTTTCCGGGACTGCCTGCGGGTGGGCTACTGTTGCTGGGTCTACGAGCGGGGCGCGGTCATCGAAGGTTACGGCGTGATGAGCGTGGCCGCCGGCGAATCCCACATTCTGAACCTGTGTGTGCGCCCCGAGTCCCAGGGCAAGGGGGTGGGGCGGCGGATTCTGGCCCACCTCATGGAGCTGGCCCGCCGGCACGAGGCCCAGATGTGCCTGCTGGAGGTGCGTCCGTCCAACGCCGCCGCCGTTCATCTGTACGAGAGTATGGGCTTCAACGAAGTCGGTGTGCGCCGCAACTACTATCCCTCGGACAGCGGCCGGGAGGATGCGCTCATTCTGGCCTGTGCCCTGACATAGGCGCCGGACGCCAAATCGCGGTATAATTCGTTTTCGAAGTCCATTTCATCAGCAACACCCCGCACAAGTATGTCGACCATTGCCAGCGAAGCGGCGCGCCGCCGCACCTTCGCCATCATTTCGCACCCCGACGCCGGTAAGACGACGCTTACCGAGAAGCTGCTGCTGTTCGGAGGTGCCATTCAGCTCGCCGGTACCGTCAAGGGCCGCAAGGCGGCCCGCCATGCCACCTCCGACTGGATGGAGCTGGAGAAGCAGCGCGGCATCTCGGTCACCTCCTCGGTGATGCAGTTCCCCTACAGGGAGCGCATCGTGAACCTGCTGGACACCCCCGGCCACGAGGATTTCTCCGAGGACACCTACCGCACGCTGACCGCCGTCGATTCGGCGTTGATGGTGATCGACTGCGCCAAGGGCGTCGAGGAGCGCACCATCAAGTTGATGGAAGTTTGCCGCCTGCGCGACACGCCGATCATCACCTTTATCAACAAGCTCGATCGCGAAGGCCGTGATCCCATCGACCTGCTCGACGAAGTCGAAGATGTGCTCAAAATTCGCTGCGCGCCGATCACATGGCCT
>DATFML010000333.1:0-4302 GCA_035266965.1 Gammaproteobacteria bacterium | reverse complement strand
AATACGGGGCCATCATTCGCCGCAAACCGACACTCCGTGTCCAATCAGACAAACGTGCTCTGGAAACTAGGCACCATTTGCTGTGCCTTCGAACGTATCGTGTCATCGAAGTCCGGTTCGGAGGAAAGTCCGAGTGCCTGGCAGCCGGTAGCTTTCAGGGAGAACTCCTCAAGCCTAATGGGCAGACCACCCGCGTAACTCGCTGGCACATCAATTGGGTCGTCATGTGCTTTCCTCGAGATAGCTGACGTGAAGAGGCCAATTGGTAGCGAGCACTACACCAGCGTTTGCGGGCGCCCTAGGTGAATGACGCTCTTTAGACGGCTCGGGACAGTTCTTATTTCTTATCCGCTATTCGTGGCCCTGACAACGGAGTTTAACTATTCCACCGTAACCGATTTCGCCAAATTCCGAGGCTGATCCACATCCGTCCCCTTCAGCACCGCCACATGGTAGGCCAGCAGTTGCAGGGGCACGGTGAACACAATCGGCGCCACCGCGTCGGCGGTGGGTGCGACCCCCAGCACCTGCAGGCCGGGGCTTGAGACCATCCCCACGGCCTCGTCGGCAAAGACGATGAGCTCGCCGCCGCGGGCGCGCACTTCCTGGAGGTTGGATTTGAGTTTCTCCAGCAGCTCGTTGTTGGGGGCGACGGCGATGACGGGCATCTCGGCATCCACCAGGGCCAGGGGGCCGTGCTTGAGCTCGCCGGCCGGGTAGCCCTCGGCGTGGATATATGAGATCTCCTTTAATTTCAGGGCGCCCTCCAAAGCTACCGGGTACTGGGTGCCGCGGCCCAGGAACAGGGCGTTGCGCTTGTCGGCGAACTGCTGGGCCAGGGCCTCGATGGGGTCGTTGAGCTCCAGCACCCGCTCGATGCGTCCGGGCAGGGCCACCAGCTCTTCCACCAGCTCGGCCTCCCGCTCGGGGGTGAGGCCATGGCGGCGGCCCAGGGCAAGCACCAGTAAAAACAAGGCGGTAAGCTGGGTGGTGAAGGCTTTTGTGGAGGCGACCCCAATCTCGGGGCCGGCCCTTGTCATGAGGACGAGCTCAGATTCCCGTACCAGGGAGCTCTCGGGGACGTTGCACACCGCCACCGTGTGGGCGTACCCCAGCTCGCCGGACACCCGCAGGGCGGCCAGGGTGTCGGCGGTCTCGCCGGACTGGGAGATGGTCACGAACAGGGTGCCGGGCTGGACCATGGGGGTGCGGTAGCGGAACTCGCTGGCCACCTCCACCGTGCAGGGCACCCCGGCGATGGCCTCCATCCAGTAGCGGGCCACCAGGCCGGCGTGGTAGCTGGTGCCGCAGGCGATGATCTGCACCGCGCGGGTTTCGTCCAGGATGCGCCCGGCGTCGGGGCCGAGGCTGGCCTCCAGCAGGCGGCCGTCGTGGATGCGCCCTTCCAGGGTCTCGGAGACGGCCCGGGGCTGCTCGAAGATCTCCTTGAGCATGTAGTGGCGGTAGCCGCCGCGCTCCACGGCGTCGGCGTTGAGCTGGGAGACCCGCTCGGGGCGCTCGACCCGGTCCCCGCCGGCATCGTAGAGGGTCACGCCGCCGGTGCGCAGGTCGGCGATGTCGCCCTCTTCCAGGAAGACGAAGCGCTGGGTCACCGGCAGCAGGGCGGGCACGTCGGAGGCGATGAAGGCCTCGCCGATGCCCAGGCCCAGCACCAGGGGGCTGCCCCGGCGGGCGGCGATCAGCCGGCCGGGCTCGGTGGTGCTGATCACCCCGAGGGCGTAGGCGCCCTTGAGGTCGGCCACTGTGGCCTGCACGGCGGCCAGCAGGTCCATGCCGGCGTCGACGTAGTGATAGACCTGGTGAGCGATGACCTCGGTGTCGGTCTCGGAGGTGAACTCGAAGCCCAGGCGCTTCTGCTGATCGCGCAGCTCGTCGTAATTCTCGATGATGCCGTTGTGCACCACCGCGATGGTGCGCCGGCAGATATGGGGGTGGGCGTTGGCCTCGGAGGGCCGCCCGTGGGTGGCCCAGCGGGTGTGGGCGATGCCGGTTTCCCCTGCCAGGGGCTGCTCGCGCAGCAGGGCCTCCAGCTCGGCCACCTTGCCCGGCGAGCGTGCCCGTTTCAGCCCCCCGTCCAGCACCGCCACCCCGGCGGAGTCGTAGCCGCGGTATTCCAGGCGCTTGAGCCCTTCGATGAGGATGGGTGCCACGTCGCGCTGGGCGACCGCTCCGACAATACCGCACATGACTGCAATCCTTGGGTTGTTGGCGTGCGCCGTTCGTCCTTATTGAGTCGGCCCGGGGCCGGTGCTTCTTGAGGTAGGTCAGCCACGAGGCCGCATTTCCCGCCCGCGGCCTACTCGGCAACTGCTCCCTGCGTTGCCCCACCTCCTGCATCCATGCAGGCGTGCGGGCGCCAGTCTGCGAGCTACTTCTTGGTCGGTCGCTTCCAGCCCTCGCGGGTCTGCTGCTGCGCCCGGCTCAGGGTCAGCTCCCCGGCGGGGGCGTCGCGGGTGACGGTGGAGCCGGCACCGATGGTGGCGCCGGCGCCCACGGTAACCGGCGCCACCAACTGGGTGTCCGAGCCGATGAAGGCGTCGTCCCCGATCACCGTGCGGTGCTTGTTGGCGCCGTCGTAGTTGCAGGTGATGGTGCCGGCGCCCACGTTGACGCCCCGGCCGATGGTGGTGTCGCCGATGTAGCTGAGGTGGTTGACCTTGGAGCCCTCGCCCACCTCGGATTTCTTGATCTCCACGAAGTTGCCCACGTGCACCCGGTCGGCCAGCCGCGTCTCGGGGCGGATGCGTGCAAAGGGCCCGATGCGTGCGCCGGCGCCGACGTCGGCATCCTCGATCACGCAGTTGGCGAACACCCGGGTGTCGGCGCCGATGCGCACGTTGCGCAACACGGCGTTGGGACCGATAGTCACCCGGTCGCCCAGCTCGATGTCCCCTTCCAGTACGGCATTCACGTCGATGGTCACATCGCGGCCCGCATGCAGGGTGCCGCGCAGGTCGAAGCGCTCCGGATCCATCAGCGTGACGCCGTCGGCCATCACGGCCCGGGCCCGGTCGCGCTGATAGTGGCGCTCCAGCTCGGCCTGCTGGGAGCGGTCGTTCACCCCCAGGATCTCGGCCTTGGACTCGGCGGCCACGGTGCGGATCAGTCCGCCTTCACGGGCCGCCATGGCGATCACGTCGGTGAGGTAGTACTCGCCCTGGGCATTGGCGTTGTCCAGGGCGGCCACCCAGCCCTTGAGGGCCTCGGCCGCGGCGGTGAGAAAACCGGTGTTCACTTCGGTGATCTGGCGCTGGACCTCGTCGGCGTCCTTTTCCTCCACGACGCCCTCCACCTGCCCGGCCTCGTCACGCAGGATGCGACCGTAGCCCTGGGGATGGCGCAGATGGGCGGTGAGCAGCCCCAGGGAGCCCTGCTCGCCGGCGGTCAGCAGCTTGTTCAGGGTGGCGGCGCGGATCAGGGGCACATCGCCGTACAGCACCAGCACGCGGTCGTCATTGTGGACCGCCGGCAGCGCCTGGGCGACGGCATGGCCGGTACCCAGTTGCCGGGCCTGTTCCACCCATTGCACCCGGCGGTGGCCGAGGCGCTCGCGGACCTGTTCGCCGCCGTGGCCGTACACCACGTGGATGGCGCCGGCGCCCAGGGCCTCGGCGGTATCGATGACATGTTCCAGCAGGGGCCTGCCGCCCACCGGGTGCAGCACCTTGGGCAGGTCGGAGTGCATCCGCTTGCCCTTGCCGGCGGCCAGAATGATGATGCTGAGTGCCATGGAGGTGTCCGTTTGGAGTTGCCGTCCCGGCCGTTACGCTACCACATTCGGGGTGACATTCGGAGGGTGTGGGTGGGTTGGCGGCGGGGGATTGGAAGCCGGGGGGAGGTGATCGACATGGGTGCTGTTGGGCTTCGCGGAGCTCAGCCCAACCTGCGGTTCAGTGGCGGACGGTGGGGGCCTGCATCTGCTCGACGCCTTCGGCCACTTCCTGGGGTGTCGCCGGGCGCACCTCCAGCACCTTCAGGGCGAAGGTCAGCGTCTTGCCGGCCAGGGGATGGTTGCCGTCCACGGTGAGCTTGCCGTCCTCGATGCGCGAGACGGTGAAGTTCTTCACCTCGCCGCTGTCGTTCTGCATCTGCACCTCGGCGCCCAGCTTGCGGAATTCCGGCGGCACGTTGTCGATGTCGTCGGTGTAGGTCAGGGCGGGATCGGAATCGCCGAACGCCTCCTCCGGGGGCAGGGTGATTTCCACGGTGTCGCCCGGCTGGTGGCCGGCCAGGGCCTGTTGCAGCGCCGGCAGCAGGTCGTTGCGCCCGCCGTGCACATAG
>DATFML010000332.1:0-2418 GCA_035266965.1 Gammaproteobacteria bacterium | reverse complement strand
GTGGTGGCCCCTACGTACGTGCGCGGCGAATGGATATGGAACCAATGGCCCGGACCGCACCAGGCGGTGGGCATAGGGGGGCACGGCGGCTTCTTCGCCAACAACTACTATGACTACCGCGACGGGCGTTATCTGTCGGACCGCTCGTTCTGGGGACACAGTGGCGGCGTCCGCTTAGCCTACTACCTGCGTCCCTACAAGATAGCCGGACGGCTGCCGGTCAATATCACTTTTACGGTGGCGCCGCACTATCTCGCCTATCAGCGCCGCAGCGGCATGGTGCCGGGCTTCCGTCTGCCGGCGAACACACCCGCGTACACCTTCCGAACCGGCCTGCGGATCGGTGGCGTACCGCCGGTGCTGGCGCCGAAAAGGGCCCTTGAATTTGCCGTATGGCACCAGGTCAGCCTGCGCACCGATTCCGGCGCCTACGGACTGGCCGATGATCCGCAGCGGACCCGTCATATCACCGACCGCACCTGGTTCCATGTGGGGGCGATCCTGCCGGTGGCCGACCGGCAGACGGTCAGTCTGTTTTTCGGCATGGGTGTGGCGGGGCGGACCGACCCGCTGTCGGCGTTCCGTCTGGGTGGCCTGCAACGCCTGCGAAACCGATTCCCCCTGGTCCTGCACGGATACGCGGCCGACGAGATATTCGCCACCCGCTACCGGCTCGTAAACGCTTTCTACCGCGTTCCGCTGCTGCCCCACAGCCAACGACTGAGGTTGCAGTTCGACTTCGACTACGCGAAAGTCGCCTACCTGCGCGGTCATGAGGAACCCCGCCACGATCTGGTGGGGCTGGGGACGAGTCTGATCGTGCAGGTGACTTCCAAATCCACCCTCAGCCTGGGCTTTGGCTACGGGGTGGACGCACCCCGCAACGGGGGCTTCGGCGCGCGCAGCGCCACCCTGCGTTTTCAGATGAAACTCTGAACCCGGCGGCTCAGATCGACAATCCGACGGCTATGGGTTGGACACGCCGTGGCTACTCGGGACGGCTCCGGTCAGGGCTTTGGCCTGTTCGATGTCCCTCGCCACACCGCGGGATATGCGCCGCCACATGGCGTCACTGTCCGCGCCGTCCGCCCGGTAGTTCTTGCGATAGACCGTCTCATCGTCGCGCACCCGATCGACCTCCACCTGATAGTAGGTGATCAGGTTGCTGAGCTTGCGCACCTGGCCCACCACCACATAGTCCGCGCCGACCCGTCTGCCCAGGTCGGCCATGCAGGAGGGGCAGGAGGTGGGATGGGCATAGCTGTCCTCCAGCTTCTTCCATTGGGTACGAATGCGGTGGGCGCCGATCACCCGGAACCGGCCGCTGGCGCTCAGATCCCGGCGCAGGTCGCCCGGCAACTCACCCACCCAACGGTGCAGGTCCCGCACCGTACGCGGCCTCTCATCGAGCGCGAAGTCGAACAGATCGAAAGGCACCACCAACAACGTCGCCTGTGCCGATTTCGGCGTGTGTGCCGGTTTCGGCGCCGGTGCCGCCCACGGTGTCGTGCCCGGACCGGTCAGCAGAAGCACGGCCACCAACACCCGTCGGAGCCGGTCTGGTGCTTTCAGCGCCAGCCACCCTCCGGTCGCCGCGTCGATGTCGTGTGTGTCCATGGTCGCCTCCAGGGCGCGTGCCCTGGGAAGGTTCTGCACAGACTGCTGCAGCGGCGCTCACGGCGTTGCAAAGGGGGACTGGAATGCCCGGCGACTGCCTGAAAACGGCGTTTCCTCGGCCCTTTGCCCCTGGTGATCGTCCGCTTGATCGACCTGTGCAGAGCTTCCCTGGTGGTTGACGACTCACTTGGAGCCGTTCCTGCCTGACCCTGAAGGGGCCGGGGTTCCCAACAGCATAGCTCACCGGAAAGGCGGTCCGTGCTGCCGGGACAGGAGCGCCGGCCGCATCCCGCGGCCCCCAATGACAGTCCGGACGCTGCGGGGTCGGCGGACCCCTTCGTGCAGGAGATCATCGCAGGTCGCCCGGGACCGTCCTCTCCCCAGGGCCGCAGCCGCTCAGGCAGCGGCGGCCATCTGCAGCACCTTGGCTTCGATGGCATGGTGGGAAATGCCGTGACGCTCCAGCAGTTCCTCCTTGGTGCCGGAGCGGGGTTCCTCGGTGACGGCCAACTGGTGGACCGTTGAAGCGCAGCCCACCGCCGAACCGACGGCATCGCCCAGTCCGCCTTCCTTCCAATGGTCCTCGACCACCACCAACGCCTCGGTCTGCTCGGCGGCGGCGGACAGGGTGGACACGTCCAGGGGTTTGACGGAATAGGCGTCGATGACCCGCGTGGCGATGCCCTTTTCCTTCAAACCCCTGGACGTGTCCACCCTGTCCGCCGCCGCCGAGCAGACCGAGGCGTTGGTGGTGGTCGAGGACCATTGGAAGGAAGGCGGACTGGGCGATGCCGTCGGTTC
>DATFML010000331.1:0-8156 GCA_035266965.1 Gammaproteobacteria bacterium | reverse complement strand
GGTCTTTTGCATACGCATTGATTGCCTCCAAAATTGTTTTGCTTTGAGAAAAATCGATTCAGGGTCATACCACCCTGCTACGCCCCACCTATCAGCAATCGGCGTGCCAAAATGATTTGTGTCTGATTTGTCTTGATTTATTGCGTCTCTCAACAGGCTTTCGCCGTTTGGCCCTGCGTAAGCGCACGGCACTGCACTACGGTGGTACCTGCATGAAGGCAGTTCGCACAGCATTGGTGCGAATATGGCGTTTTCGTGACAGGGGTCGGGTGCGGCGAAACATGCAGGGGCGCGCATCACAAGGCACCGCCGGGGTGCGCCTTGCTGCAACGGATCTACAACGGAGCCGAGGGGTCGCTGGACAAGCCGGTGTTTAGCGGGAAAACCGGAGCGGACGGAGTCGACGCTTCAGACGCCTCAGGAATACCGGCACCTGTTTCCCGGGTTCATGTCGAGCGAGCGGTGCGTTGCTACTTGAATCTCGTACCGGGCACAAGGACACCGCGGCCTTGCGAATCAGCATGTGGCGTCGGTAGCCGCTGTCGAGGACGAACATCCCCCACGTCTTTTGCGTATAGCCTCCCATCCCTGACGACCGGCTCCGATTGGAACCGTACCAACGGGGAAAGCGCTGGGCGGATCCAGCGGGGCCTGCCCAGGGCGCCCTGAACAGTGCGTGGCTGCCAGCTATCCTGCATAGAGGGGTCGCCCGTTCCACGGCACGGGACGCCCGGCGACCCGCCCCAACCTGTGTGCCGGGCCTCGGCGCGCAACGCCAATTGGAGGGTACCGAAAAATGAGCAAAATCCGAGACGAAGTGGTGGCTGCCAACGAATCCTACGCGGCGACTTTCGGGGACAAGGCCAACCTGCCCATGCCTCCCGGACGGCAGTTTGCGGTGCTGACCTGCATGGACGCCCGCCTGGATCCGGCCAAATACGCGGGGCTGGCCGAAGGCGACGCCCATGTGATCCGCAACGCGGGCGGGCGCGCCAGCGATGACGCCATCCGCTCGCTGGTCATTTCCTACAAACTGCTGGGCACCAGGGAGTGGTTCGTCATCCATCACTCCGACTGCGGCATGCAGACCTTCACCGACGACGTCATGCGCAAGCTGCTGGCCAGCAGCCTGAAGACCTCGACTGTGGACGCCTCCGGCTGGCACGACAGCGGCAAGGGACCGGGGTCCACGGAAGGGGAATTCATCGATTGGCTGACCATTGCCGACCAGCCCAAGAGCGTGGTCGCGGATGTGAAGCGCATCCGCAATCATCCGCTGGTGCCCCCGGAGATTCCCATTTACGGATACATCTTCGATGTGAAGAGCGGCAAGCTGGAAGAGGTGGCGGAGGCCACCGCAGCCGGCAAGCCCGGCTAACCCCCTCGTCCGGAAGTCGCGGATCGGGCTGAGCACCGCGAAGCCCGGCGGCGACGCTGCCGACTGGGCCGGCACCCACCATCGGGCGCCCGCTCAGTCGGATGCGGGGGTTTCGGATCGGGGCATCCGGGCTGAGGTGGCGGGCGGGGCATCACCGCGCTCAGCCCCGCCTGCGACCCAGGCCCGGCGCCCGCTGAAACGGAAACCGGCCGCAGGCCCCCACGGGCGCAACCTGTGCGCCGGACGGCCATCGCACCGAGCCTGTCAGGCATCCACGGGACACGGGTTTGCGGCCGGGGGTCGCCAGGCCTCGAGCACAGTGGCGCCCAGAATCAGCAGACCGCCCGCCAGCTCCACCGGGGTGACGATCTCGCCGCCGATCAGGGTGGCGGAGACCACCGCCGCCACCAGTTCGGCGATCAGAATGACAGAGGCGCGACCCGCTTCCAGGTGGGTCACCGCCCACTGGGTCGCCACGGTGGCCAGCAGCAGCCACCCCACCCCGAAGGCCGGCAGGGTCAGCCATTGGAGCGTTTCCAGGGAAGGCAGCGCCGGCCGCTGGACGAAAAACAGTGCCGCGGCCATCACCAGACAGCCGGCGAACATGGCCGCCACCTTGCTGGCCACCGGCAGGCGCTGGGTGGCGCGGAAGGTCACGTTGTTCATGGCGAAGGTGAAGCCCGAGCTGAGCGCCAGCAGGTCGTAGAGGGACGGCGGGCCGGCGAAGAGCTCCGGACCGCCCAGCACCAGCACGGCCCCCGCCAGGGCCATCGCCACCGCGGCCCAGCGCTGGGCGTCGGTGCGCTCGCCGAGAAACAGCCATCCCCCCAGCACGCCCCAGACCGGAGCCAGATAGAACAGCACCATGGCCCGCACCACGTTGCCGTAGGTCATGACGGTGGCGAAGCTGAGGTTGGCGTAACCGCCCAACAGCAGAATCAGCAGCAGGAACCATCCCTGCCCACCCCAGGCGCGGCGCTGCACGGCCAGCACCGGCAGCAGCAACGCACCGACGCTGCCGTAGGCGAACAGGATCAGGCTGGCGCCTGCGAGGCCCTCGTGATGGAAGTATTTCAGCGGCCACCAGGTCAGTCCCCAGAGCACCGCGCTGGCCAGCAGCACGGCCACCGGCAGGGCATCACGCATTGCTCGAATCCTTCAGTCCAGCCAGCGAAAGGCGCCGCTCAGCTCCCGCACGATCCAACGACGTGTCAGCGGGCCTTCGGGCGTGGCGATACGCTGCACGCATATGCCGCTGTTGTCCACCCGCGGAGGGCGCAGCGGGTCCACCAGCCCCGCCCCTTCCCTCGCGGGCAGGGTGGACAGGCAGACTTCCCACGGGCGACGTCCGCCCGCCCGCAGACCGAAGGATATCTCGCAGTCCAGAAACGGCGCCCCCGATTCAGGACCCCGCATGGTCAGCAGGTCAGCGAGGGTGGCGGTCGCCCGCAGGGAAGACGTGCGGTCCAGCGCATGGATGAAGTACTCGCCCACCGCCACCCAGATGCCCCGGCGGGCCCGCCGTTGGCCATCGGCGCGAACCTCGTCCAGAAGCTGCATGGCCAGCACATCAGGGCCGGTATCCAGGCGCTGCCAGACCTCACGATAGGGGGTGTGCACGCCCTCTTCGACCAGCAGCCCGTCGTCCTCGAAGCGGGTTTCACCGGTGTCGGGAACCGGGCCGGGCGGCTGATAGTCCAGGGTCCGGTGCCACGTACAGCGCCCGCCCTGCACCTCCAGGGTGCCGGCGAAACCCTCCTGGGTCGCCAGCCACTGTTGCTGAACGGGCGTCATGGCCTGCAGAGGCACACCCCGGCCGAAGGGCGGGCGCGGCATGGGCACCCGCAGATCGGCGTACAGGCCGTGGGTCTGCAACCAGTACACTTCGCTGCTGCAATCGACCCGTCCCGCCCCGTCATCCAGGCTCAGCCGCCGCCACAGGCCCACGTAGTGGTCCGGGACGCCCGCTGCAGCGGGGGCCGGGCTGACAGGCTGGCCGGTCAATGGGTCACCAGAAAGGAAACGCCCACCACGCCCACGAACCCCAGCCCCCGGTCGGCACCGCTGCCGATGTCCGGATCGATGTCGTTGAGCACCCGCGCCACCCGGTGGCGGTGGTAGGCCCGCAACTGGTTGCGAAACGGCAGCACCTGCGTGGGGTCGTCGCCGTACAGTTCCCGGTGCAGGGCAGGCAGTCGGTACCACGGCGCGGTGGGCCGGGCATGGTGGGCGTTGTGGTAGCCGAAGTTCAGGGTCAGCAGGTTGAGCCAGGGATAGCGCAGGGAAATGGGATTGGAGAACGTATTGCCCTGCTCGTAGTCACCGTCGAAACGTTTCGCCTCCGGGCCGCGCTGATGTTCCAGGGTCTCGAACACTTCATAGGTATGCTGAAAGGCGTCCATGAAGCGCAGTACGTGCAGGAACAGCAGATAGGACAACGCATACAGTGCCAGCGCTTTGGGCGCGTAAAAACCCAGGGCGGCAAACAGCGCCCCACGCACCAGCGCAACCCGCAGCACCCGGCCGCGGGCGTCACGGCGGGAGGCGAGGGTGAACGGCAGCACCACAACGAGAGCATGCATGAACAGGTCCAGCGCCGGGATGTACGCCCATTCCAGCGCCAGCAGCAGCCGCAGGGCGAAGGGGTGGCGGACCAGCAGCGGCCGGTAGTCGAACGCCACCACGTCGGCCCGGTCCACATGGTGGCGGAAGTGCTTGTGGCGGATCGCCTGATAGTCGCCGTAACAGGCGCCGGTAATCCAGTTCAGGGCCCGCCCCAGGCGCGCGTTGTCGGCGTTGTCGAGAAGCAGGGTGTTGTGGGCGCAGTCGTGGACCAGATAGGCGCAGATCACCAGGGCGTGGGCGAGCAACAGCACGCCGGCCGCGTTCAGGACGAGCCCGTGCGCCGTGATGAGCGCCACCCCGAGCGCGTAGCCGAGCAGGCCGTAGGCCAACGCGGCCAGGTGTGGCCAGTAACCCCGGGAGTGTCTCATCAGTGCTGCCATGAACCTGGAACCTTCTTCTACCGCCATCCGTAGCGGAGCAACCACCGTGCCAATACGGAGCGCCCACCGGAGATGCGGTGGAAACGCCGGCAATGCAAAGAGGATCAGGCACCTGGCGGACACAGCCCAGGGCCCGCCTGCAGCCGCGATGAAGGGACGGCCGAGCGGGCGCACCATGATCGAACTCCCGACGCCTCACCGCGGTGCGGCCGGACGCCGAGGGGGACGATTGTCGTGCCGGGGCCCGCAACACTCAGCCCGGACTACCATGGGGCGGGCCGCCGGACCGGTGTTGTTCCGCCCCTTCGGATACCGTAGATTGAACACTCCGCGGATCGGAGCGAGCACTGAGACACCGAACCGCCAACGGAACGGACACCATACAAGCATCCAACCCAGGGAGGGGATACCGATGCAAAGCACACGCGCCGCCGTCAGCGGCGGCACCTATTTCTTTACCGTCCACCTGGCCGAACGCGGCCACACCCACCTGGTCGACCATGTCACCGAGCTGCGCGAAGTGATACGAAAGGTGCAGCGCCGCCGCCCGTTTCACATCGACGCCATGGTGGTGCTTCCCGACCACCTGCACGCCGTATGGACCATGCCGCCCCGCGATGCCGACCACGCCACCCGCTGGATGCTGATCAAGGCAGGATTCTCGCGCACCGTGTCCGCAGGTGGACGCACCCGCCGCAGCCAGTCGTCAGGACGGGAAACCAGCCTGTGGCGGCGGCGCTACCGGGAACATCCGATTCGCGACCCCCATGACTACGGACATCACGTCGCCTACATCCACCACAATCCGGTCAAGCACGGCTATGTGCCAAGTGCGGTGGACTGGCCCTATTCCAGCTTTCATCGATACGTCGCGGCGGGTATTCTGCCGGCGGATTGGGACGGCCGGCCTCTGCACGAGGACGGCGTCGGACAAGGACGGCGGTGGTGAGTCGGGGCGTGATTGGGTTGCCGGGGCTCACACCGATCCCCCGGGTGTCCAGGAAGCCCGACGTGAACCGCAAGGCACGGGGCGACAGTTGACAGGACGTCCATGGCGGACATCATGGGTCGTAACGGGTAGATGGCGCGGCCCACCCGCGCGCAGCCATGCCGGCGTGTCAGCAACCGACATAACGCACGCCGTCACAGACAGGATTGACATCATGACCGCACAGTTTCAGCACTACATCGATGGCACATTCACCGCCGGCGCCGGGGCGCGGCGTGCGCCGGTCTTCAACCCGGCCACCGGCGAAGTACGCGGCGAAGTGGCGCTCGCCGACACCGAACAGACCCGCGATGCCATTCGGGTGGCCCAGGAGGCATTGCCCGGCTGGGCGGGCACCACGCCCCTGCGGCGGGCGCGGGTGCTGTTCCGGTTCCGGGATCTGGTGGAGAGCCATCTCGACGAGTTGGCCCACATCATCACCGCCGAGCACGGCAAGGTGCTGAGCGACGCCCGCGGAGAGGTGATCCGCGGCATGGAAGTGGTGGAGTTCGCGTGCGGCATTCCCCACCTGCTCAAGGGCGAGCACTCCGACAGCGTGGGCACCGGCGTGGACAGCTGGTCGGTGCGCCATCCGGTAGGGGTGTGCGCCGGCGTCACGCCCTTCAACTTCCCGGCCATGGTGCCCATGTGGATGTTCCCGGTGGCCCTGGCCTGCGGCAACACCTTCGTGCTCAAACCCTCCGAGCGCGACCCCTCCTGCGGGCTGCGGCTGGCGGAGCTGCTGGCCGAGGCCGGGCTGCCCGCCGGCGTGTTCAATGTGGTGAACGGCGACCGGGAAGCGGTGGACACCCTGCTCACCGACCCCGGCGTGGCGGCGGTCAGCTTCGTGGGCTCCACGCCGGTGGCCGAGCATGTCTACCGCACCGCCTCCGAGCACGGCAAACGGGTGCAGGCCCTGGGCGGCGCCAAGAACCACATGGTGGTGATGCCCGACGCCGACATCGACCAGGCCGCCAATGCCCTCATGGGGGCGGCCTACGGCTCGGCCGGCGAGCGCTGCATGGCGGTGTCGGTGGCCGTGGCGGTGGGCGACGTGGGCGACCGGCTGGTGGACACCCTGGCCCCGCGGGTGAAGGCCCTCAAGGTGGGGCCGGGCACCGATCCGGCCGCCGAGATGGGCCCGCTGGTCACCGCCGCCCACCGGGACAAGGTGGCCGGCTACATCGACATCGGCGAGCAGGAGGGCGCCCGACTGGTGGTGGACGGCCGCGGCCTGACCGTGCCGGGGGCCGAGGGCGGATTCTTCCTTGGCGGTACCCTGTTCGACGCCGTCACCCCCGAAATGCGCATCTATAAGGAAGAGATCTTCGGCCCGGTGCTGGTGGTGGTGCGGGTCCCCGATCTGGCCGCCGCCCTGGAACTGGTCAACAGCCACGAATACGGCAACGGCACCGCCATCTTCACCCGCGACGGCGGCACCGCCCGCACCTTCGAGCAAGCCGTGCTGGCCGGCATGGTGGGCATCAACGTCCCCATCCCGGTGCCCATGGCCTACCACAGCTTCGGCGGCTGGAAGCGCTCCCTGTTCGGCCCCCTGCACATCCACGGCCCCGACGGCGTGCGCTTCTACACCCGCCTGAAGACCGTCACCGCCCGCTGGCCCGGCGCCGGCCAGGCGGCCACGGAGTTCGCCATGCCGACGATGAAGTAGGGCGACGCGATGGCCGGCGGCACCGGCCAAAATCGTCCCTGGACCGGCCGCTTGGCCGCCGCTATGCTGTGCGCGGATTGCGATCCAACGGCGACCCGACAGCTCGCCGTTGGATTCTGGTAATATGAGCACCACGCGCCCGTAGCTCAGCTGGATAGAGCGCTGCCCTCCGGAGCCAACGCTCACGGGCCATTAGGGCACGAAGGCTAACTCTCAAAATCTGGTATCATCCGCACCATGCGCCCGTAGCTCAGCTGGATAGAGCGCCACCCTCCGGAGGTGGAAGTCAGGGGTTCGAATCCCTTCGGGCGCGCCAATTCCAGCCTTTCTTCAGTTTGTTATCACAGCAACGTCCTACCTCAGCGGTTGAGGTAGCCCCTAACGTCGGCGGCAACGGCGAGGTGCTGGCGGAGAAAAGCTAACGCTCACGAGTGTTAGCTACACACGCCGAAAAATCCTGATTCTGGGCGTGTGCCCAGTTTGTGCCCAGACGGTGCCCGGGGTTCTTTACTCTCACCGCAACTCGTCGATGCTTTTGCGTGGGAATGAGCGTTAGCAGCACTGAGAACCGAGGGACACAACGCTATGCCTTTTCGGTCGTATCGCCGACAAATCGCGCAAAGGAGACCCGACTACGGTAGCTCGGAATAACGGTAGATTGGACCTGGCGACGGACGATTCGCGAAGTCGGCAGACAGCGTGCTATTTGATGCCGAGCCTATGCATGACCGATGCCTCACGGCTAGCGCCGCAAATTCGCCGCCAGAAAGACGCTTTCACGATGGAAGTCTAGTGTAGTGCCCCGTTCTGTTTGGAGCTTAAACGTCGATTGGCCCGTACGACCTTTTGTAGGATATCGTTCGCCTTGGCGGTCCAGATGAACGGCTTGGGATTTTCGTTATGGACAGTGATGTATTGGTCGATGGTCTGGGTCAGTTGCGCGACGGAGGTGAACACACCCCGACGTAAACGCTCGACGGTCAGGTCACGGAAGAAGCGCTCGACCATATTGAGCCAAGAGGCGGAAGTGGGGGTGAAGTGAATGTGGAAACGCGGATGCTTGTCCAACCATTCCCGGACCTTTGGATGCTTGTGGGTGGCGTAGTTGTCGCA
>DATFML010000330.1:0-3307 GCA_035266965.1 Gammaproteobacteria bacterium | reverse complement strand
CCCCGAGAAGCACGAGCAGATCCTGCAGGCCCATTCCGGACTCATCCATCGTGTGGTGCTGGGCTGCAAGAACCGGGAGCTGGTGCCGGATCTGGAACAGGTGCTCGGCATGGCCGAGAAGAACGGCTGGACGGACCTGGTGAGCGCCCTGCGCCGGATCCTGGACGGCAGCCGGGACGAATCCCTGCTGCGGCCCCTGGACGAAGAGGATCGCACCATCGCCGAGGCGGTGCTGCGCGGACTGCAGGACCCGTCCACCCTGCCGGACCTGAACTCGGAGATGGATGCCGGCATGGCGGCGCCGGGCATCGCCTCCATGGTGCATTCGGCCCGCACCGGCAACACCGATGCGCTGCAGCTGATCGCCAACATGGCCACCCAGATGCTGCAGGCCGGCGGCGACATGGCCAAGCTGGCGGCGGCCATCCGGCCGCTGGTGCTGGGCGAGCGCGATCCCAACAAGCTCTGCGAAGGCATGACCGACGCCGGCCAGAAGCTGATGCTGGATATTCTTAAGGAATTGGCGAAGCTGGAAGCCCATTAGGGCCTGTCAACACGATCGGGATCATCATTCAGCGTTCGGAATCGTCGGACCACTTCCCGCTTCGGGCAGCCGCACGTCCACCTGAAATCCGCCGATGTCGGCCGAACGGCCGAACTCCATGGATCCGCCGTAGTACTTCACCACGTCCCGCACGATCGCCAGGCCCAGGCCGTGGCCGGGCGTGGCGTCCTCGTCCACCCGCACACCGCGGCGGCTCAGCGCCGCCAGTTCGTCCGGCGAACGACCCGGGCCATCATCCTCCACCCGCAGATGCAATCCCCCGTCGGCCAGGTCCACGGTGATGCGCACCCGGCTGCCGGCCCACTTGCAGGCGTTGTCCAGCAGATTGCCCAGCAACTCCAGCAGATCCTCCTTGTCTGCGGGAAAGCTGCTGTCTGCAGGCACCCGGGACTCGATGTTCAAGGCCTTGTCCCGGTACAGGTTGCGCAGCACCTGCACCAGGGCGGCTATCTCCCGATCCAGCTGCACACGTCCGCCGGTGGGGGCGGCGCCCGCCAGGCGCGCCCGCTTGAGCTCCCTGTCCATCAGCCCGCGAATCCGTTCCACATGCTCGCGCAAGCGGCTTTGCACTTCGGGGTGGCCGGCCAGCTCCTGGCCATCGGCCAGCTGCCCGATGAGCGTCAAGGGCGCCTTGAGGGCATGGGCGAGATTGCCGAGGGCGTTGCGCGAGCGCTCCAGGCGCTGCTGCAGGGCATTCAGCAGGTGATTGATCTCGCCCACCACAGGTCGGATCTCCCGCGGCATGTCCTCACCCAACTGCCGGCGCTCGCCGCGCTCGAGCTCGCCGATCTGCTCGCGGGTGCGCGCCAGGGGAGCCAGACCCGCCCGCAATACGTAGCGCTGGATCAGCAGCAGCACCACCAGGGCACCCAGACTGAACAGCGCGTAGCGCAACTGGAAGCGGTGCACGTCCGCCTGGATGGGGGTGAGATCTTCGGCCACCGAAATCGACAGGTTGTGTCCGTTCTTGCGGTAGCCGGCCGAACGCACCAGCAGCAGCTGCCCCTGAGGCCCCTTCTCCCGGAACCGCACCACCTGTCCCGGGGCCGGGGTGGGCGCCTTGAGGTCCTGGTCCCACAGGGAGCGGGAACGCATGACGAACTTGCCCACCTGGATGCGGTAGTAGTGACCGGAAAAGATCTGGCTGTAGATGGGATTGATACGCCCGGGCCGCAGCTGGGCCAGATTCGCGGAATTGGGGAAGTGCAGGGACACCAGCAGGCTGTCCGAGTCGTGCTCCAGGCGGGAAGCGACATAGTCTTCGGTCAGCAGACGGATGGACACGCTGACACCGATGCCCACTGCAATGAAGACCAGCACCAGACTGAGCCCCAGACCCAGATTGAGGCGGGTTTCGATGGACCTCATTGCGCCGTCTTACCGAGCACGTACCCCTGACCCCGCCGGGTCTCGATCACTCCCTCGCCCAGCTTCTGGCGCAGCCGGCGTACGTACACTTCGATGACATTGCTGTCCTTGTCCGAGTCGTAGTCGTACACATGCTCGGTGAGACGGCTCTTGGAGAGAATGGTCTGCGGGTGGAGCATGAAGTAGCGCAGCAGCCGGAACTCGGTGCCGGTCAGCTCCACCAACTCACCGCCGGGGGTGCGGACCGCCTGGCGTTCCTCATCCAGCTCCAGGCCGTTGACATGCAGTTGCCCGCCGGCCTGACCGCTGGCCCGGCGCAACAGGGCATTGATGCGCGCCACCAGCTCTTCCACGTGGAAGGGCTTGCCCAGGTAGTCGTCGGCGCCGGCCTGGAAGCCCTCGACCTTTTCGTGCCAGGCGTCCCGGGCGGTGAGCACCAGCACCGGCACGCGGTTGTCCCGGGCGCGCCAGTTGCGCAGCACCTCCAGGCCGCTGCGTCTGGGCAGGCCCAGATCCAGAATGATCGCGTCGTAGGGTTCCTCGTCGCCCATGAACTCGGCATCCACGCCGTTGTCGATGCCGTCCACCGCGAAACCTGCCAGCTCCAGCGCCTGGCGCAGGTTACCGGCCAATTGGCTGTCGTCTTCCACCAGAAGCAAACGCACGCCGTCACTTCCTTCCGTGATTCACCAGCTCGCCGCTGGTTGCGTCATACCGCTTTTTCCATACTACTCCCCGCTCATCCAGCAGTTCCAGCTCGTAGTAGTAGCGGCCCTGATGACGGTTCAGGTCCGCCTCCAGCAGGCGCCGGTAACGCTTCCAGTGGGCCTCCTTGAGGATGTCCTCGAGGGGCAGAATCCTGCCCGATTCCTGCAGGCGGCGCACTTCCTCGTGGCCGTGGTCCGCCCGCACGGGGCCGCCCGCGAGCAATGCCATGGCGAAGACCCCCGCAAGAACCGACTTTACCAGGCGTGCGTTCATGACCGATCTCGTTGCGGCGCTGGCTCAGCCCTCACCCCGGGCCTGTTTGCGGCCCGTGAACATGGCCCGCACCAGACTTTCCCGGTGCAGCAGACTCTCGGCAATCACGCCGGCCACGTGCACACCCACCAGGAACAGGGTGAAGTTCGCGAAGAACTCGTGCAGCCCTTCGAAGAATTCCCTGGAACCGTGGCTCACCTGCCCCAGCCAGGCAGCCAGGGGGCCGGCCTGGTGCTCGGCGGCGTAGATCGCCATCCCGCTGAAGGTGGTGACCAGCAGGCTCACCAGCAGCAACACCACCATGGCACCGCCGGCCGGATTGTGGCCCAGGTAGCGACGGGCCCGCAGCGCCACCACGTCTTTGAGATAGGCGACGACCGTGCCCGGACGAAA
>DATFML010000329.1:0-5534 GCA_035266965.1 Gammaproteobacteria bacterium | reverse complement strand
AAACCTGCTGCTGGCCGATCCCCAGGCGGACCAGGCAGCGTTGGAGACAGCCGCCAGGACGGCACACATTCACGAGTACATCGCCACCCTGCCGGAAGGCTATGACAGCTACGTGGGTGAAGCCGGGCTGAAACTCTCAGGGGGGCAGGCGCGCCGGCTCGCCATCGCCCGGGCGCTGCTCAAGGACGCTCCCATCATGGTCCTGGACGAGCCCACCGAGGGCCTGGACGCGGACACCGAGCGCCGGGTCATGGACAGCCTGCTCGCCGCGGCCACCGGGCGCACCCTGGTGCTGATCACCCATCGGCTGACGGGCCTGGAACACATGGATCAAATCGTCGTCATGGACCGGGGGCGCATCGTGGAGCGCGGCACTCACCAATCGTTGATGGCGGCAGCAGGCCGCTACCGCCAGATGCGCGAGGTGTTGACCGCTCCCTAGGGAACGTCTGCAGGGGCCGCTGAAGCGGCGCACAGGGCGTTGCAAAGGCGCTCGGAATACTTCACTGACGCTCTTCCAAACAGCGCTTCCCCGCCCCTGTGCGCCTGGTACTCATCCACCTGATCGACCTGTGCAGAGACTCCCTGGGAATTTGTCCGACCCAACTCGTGCCGCAACCTGCAGTGGCTGGCGGTCCGTTCTGCAGCGCAACGACAATGCCGGGCCGCAGCGACGATCCAAGCGATCGCCACCGCGGCCCGACGGCACCTTCTCATCCCTGTCGGTGCTTCTGCTCCAGTTCCTGCTGCGTATCCAGCAAGGCACCGCCGGCGGCCGATATCAGCACGATCATCACCGTGCCCACCACCCACGCGAAGTACCATGCACCCTTTTCACCCAGCAGAATCACCAGAAACAGCACAACCAGGGAAACGATGAAGTAGAAAAACAGACGCAAAGCAATCATGCGGCAGACCTCTAGTAGGCGTGGTCGTCGTTCTCGATATGGGCCGGCGTCACCTTACCGCGCATGACCCAGAACGCCCAACTGGTGTAGGTGATTATGATGGGCACGAACACGATCGTCCAACCGAGCATCCAGAGCAGAGTCATCTGGCTGGACGAAGCATCCCAGACCGTCAGACTCTGAGACGGGTTGCTGCTGGAAGGCATCATGAACGGGAACATGGCCGCCCCCACGGTGCCGATGGTACCGATCCACCCCAGCGCACCCAGCCACCAGGCAAAATGCGACAGACCTCTCCGCAATACCCATATGCCGAGAAGTATCGCCACGTAGACAAGCGCCGGCACCACCCAGAGCACCGGATGGGCACTGAAGTTGTGCAGCCAGGCTCCCTGCGCCATCTCGACGGTCTTGTGCAGCGGAATGGCCGGTCCGGCGGGCGCGTCGCCTGCCGTGATCTGGTAACCGGAGATGCGTGCCACCCAGAAACCGCCGATGGTGAACAGGGCCAGTGCCGTCAACCCCGACCAGGTGGCGAGGTTGCGTGCCCGTTCCCAAATGGCCCCTTCGCCGCGGTTCATCACCATCGTCGAACCCTGGTACAAGGCCAGGGCCAATGCCGTCAGACCGCACAGAATCGAGAACGGATTGAACAGGAAAATGAAGCTGCCGGTGTAGTACGAGGCCATGTCCCAGGTGAAATGGAACGGAACGCCCTTGAGCATATTCCCCATGGCGGCGCCGAAGATCACCATCGGCAGGGCACCGCTGAGAAACAGCCCCCAGTCCCACACGTTGCGCCAGGTCTTGGAGGGCATCTTGCTGCGGTATTCGAACCCCAGAGGCCGTATGATCATGCTCCAGAGCAGCAGCAGCATGACGACGTACAGCCCTGAGAATGCCGTGGCATAGATGGTAGGCCAGGCGGCGAACACCGCACCGCCGCCCAGGATGAACCATACCTGGTTGCCGTCCCAGTGCGGGCCGATCATGTTCAACACGGCCCGGCGTTCCCCGTCGGTGCGCCCGTAATAGCGCAGAGCGGCGCCGATCCCCATGTCCATGCCGACCATCACGGCGAGCCCGATCAGCAGCACGCCCAGGAGCAGCCACCAGACGATCTTGAGTATTGCGTACAACTCCATGGCTTTATCCCCCTGCGCGACTCAGTGTGTGGATCCGGCAAGCGCCGGTCCGCCGACATTCTGCTCCGTGGCCGGCCCATGGTCGTCCGGCCCTTTGCGTATGAACTTCAGCATCAGGTAGACCTCCACCACGATGAAAGCCGAGTAGATCAGGATGAACCCGGTCAGGGAGAAGATCATGTACGCCACGCTGTGGGTGGAGGCGGACATCCACGTTGGCAGCACCCCATACACGGTCCAGGGCTGGCGGCCCATCTCCGCAACCAGCCAGCCCACCTCACAGGCGATATAGGGGACGGGAATGAACCAGGGCGCAATCTTCAACAGCCAGCGCCTGTCCTGCACCCTGTTGTTCAGGGAGCAGAAGGTGGCCACACCCAGGTAGATCAGCATGGCGAAGCCGGCCAGCACCATGATCCGGAACGACCAGAAAATGATCGGCACATCCGGTATCACGTCCCGGGCCGCCTTTTCATAGTCCGCCGGCGTCGCCTTGGTGAGATCCGGCGCGTAGCGCTGCAGCAGCAGAGCGTACCCCAGATCCTTTTCGTGGGCCTTGAACTGAGCCATGGCCACCTTGTCGCCGGGGTGCTCGCTCAACGTCTTCAATGCCAGGGCCGCCGGGATGCCGTTTGCCATCCGCACCTTTGCGCGACGCTCGACCTCGTCGGCGCCGGGGATCACCGTATCCATGGTATGGGTCACCAGCGGCGTGAGCAGCTTGGGTATCTGCAGCGCATACAGGTTGCGCTGCTCCTTCTGGGACGGAATGGCGATCACATTGAATCCCGCCGGCGGCTTCTCGGTCTTCCACAACCCTTCCATGGCCACCAGCTTGGCGGGCTGCGCACTGCCGTCGATGAACCCGAGGGCGTCACCCAGGCTGATCACACCGATACTGGAGAACACCCCGAACAGCACCGCCATACGGAACGACCGCTTCGCCAGCTCCATATGCCGGTTGCGCAGCATGTACCAGGCGCTGACACCGGCCACGAAGATGGCGGCAGTCACGTAACCGGCGATGCTCGTGTGCACGAACTTCGCCTGGGCGTCGTGGTTGAAGATAAGGTTGGTGAAGCTGGTCAGCTGCATGCGCATGGTGACCGGATCGAAGCTCGCACCATGGGGGGACTGCATGAAGCCGTTGGCGATCAGGATCCACAGCGCGGAAAGGTTCGATCCCAGGGCCACCATGTAGGTCACCAGCAGATGCTTGCCGCGGCTCATGCGATCCCAGCCGAACAACATCAGGCCGACGAAAGTCGATTCCAGGAAAAAGGCCATCAGGCCTTCGATGGCCAGGGGCGCACCGAAGACATCGCCCACGAAGCGCGAGTACTGGGACCAGTTGGTGCCGAACTCGAACTCCATGGTGAGACCGGTAGCCACGCCCAGAGCAAAGTTGATGGCGAACAGCTTGCCCCAGAACAGCGCCATGTCCTTGTAGATCTTCCGCCCGGTCGTGACATACACCGTTTCCATGGCGGCCAGCATGAAACTCATGCCGAGCGTCAGCGGCACGAACAGGAAGTGATAGAGCGCGGTGGCGGCGAACTGCCAGCGCGACAGGTCCACTACGGTCTGAAGGTTATCCATGACTAGGACCCTCTGCGGGAAGATGCCTGGCCGCCTGCCTTACGACGGCGGACAATCCGACCGTCAATGACGTGCCGGCGGGATCCGGGGAATGAGGAAGATTCGACCCCCCCCCTGCGGAGAGCCTTTTCAGGCGGCGTTCATCCTGCATATACGCACCTCGATGCCATCGTTGAACTGGAAAAACCCGTTCCTCCACCTGTCGCCGTCAGCGGTCATTGCGTCATGGACTCGATCGACCCGGGCAGCAAGTGCTGCCAACCTGCTCGGCGGGCACCATCGATCCCACAGCCTCGCTGGGCACCTCAGCCATTCCCCCTTTTGCTGAACCGCGCAATGTTTGTAGGTGACCGCAACACCCCGCAGGCAGCGCGAAATCCATCGTCGAAAGCCAACGTCTGCCGGACCGGCCTGACTGATTCCTGCCGGGCTCCCGACATTGCCGCCATGTGTGCTGCAAGCGGACCGGCGCGCGAAGCCCCACACGCGTTGCCTGTACAACCGCAGGCGTGGGTACGGTCACCGCCCGTACGGGCGAAAGCAAGTATGTTCAAAGCCCTGTGCGGTAACCATGATCTGCGTCAATTGAAATCCTACGCCAGGCGCGGTATTGCGGGCGACGAACCCGCGAATCAAGTGAGGTGTTTGTGAATACGCCCGTGTGCCCCGGCGCCAAACATACACACGCTTCACGCTGGGGGATCGCACGCAGCGCGACCTCGACCCCAACGGGAACGGACGGTGCGCCAGCGTGTCCGGAAGTGGTCGTCCGCCCAGGGCGCGCCCCGGACTCTGTTGAATCCGCATCGGAAACGCGGTCCACTGGAAGCTCGCAACCGACCCGCTGGTGACTGCCCCATGGGGCCTCAACGAAGAAGGGGAAAACGTCATGAACTACCCGACTGCACTGGTGGCGACCGCCGCCATCGTCTCCGGTACGCTGCTGGCGACAACCTATGCCCCATCGGCCGAACCCGGCGGCCACCCGGCGGATCCATCGCCTCACTACCAGATCGTCAGTGGCAACAAGAACACCGCCTGGCGGGTGGACACCCGCAGCGGGCGGGTGAGCTGGTGTCTGGCCACCGGCCCCAACTATGAGGTGCACTGCTACGGGCGCGCCGGCGAACTGCCCAGCGGCCGCTATTGAAAGCCTGTAGACGGCTGATCCGGGCTGCCGCGACGCACAACGGTTCGGAGTCGGAATATTCCTACAAGCAAAGGGGCTGACGGCCCATACCGCCACCGCTGCCCGGCACCTATACTGGCCCTGTCACAGCCTGAGGAGAAGGCGTGTGGACCGTTACACCGGCAGGGAATGGACGCTGAGAAAGGAGATCCAGACCTTGGATCGTCTGGCAGCGCAGGCGGCCCGGCATGGCGAGGAGCCCCGCCACCTCTGGGCGGCCTATCTGTTCCAGATCAGCATTGCCCTCAAACGCCGGGAGCTGGAATGCATACGTCGGGACGACACCCCGAACTGAATCCTGCTGTGGTTTCTCCGGTCCGTTATTCCCGTGCGGCCCTCGCGTCGATGTCGAGCGAGCGCGCCTCTCAACGGGAAACTCCTCGCCCTGCCGGGCCACCCCGGATATGGGCGGCCCGCCCACCGACCTCCACGCCCTTTCCTTGCGGCGTCGATTACCGGGTCCCGCCCCAGGGCCTGTTGACACTATAGGGACCGGCGCTGCCGGCGCCCCATTTTTCGTCCTGCAAGGCGGAGCGAGTGTGGTGTAGCCCGGCTACATGAGCGAGCGACAACGCCGCGGGACGGAAAATGGGGCCCGGCCCTTCGGGTTGGGGCTGAGAATCCACCACTCGGCGTTGCTCGTCACTCATCTGGAATGACCAAACCTCGTTCCTCGCGCCTTGATTGGCGGCT
>DATFML010000328.1:0-4619 GCA_035266965.1 Gammaproteobacteria bacterium | reverse complement strand
AGGTCCACCACCTCGGCCTCGATGCCGTACTGGGAGGACAGGATCTGCGCCGCCCGCAGGTTCCACTGGGTGGAGATGTTGTAGCCCAACAGGGTGACATCGGTGCCCTCGCGGGTGACCTCGCTGCCCTCCAGGGGGCAGAAGTACTCGTCGTCGGGGACGTCGCCCTTCAGGTTGTACATGAGTTCGTGCTCGTTGATGAACACCGGGTCGTTGCAGCGCACCGCCGACTTGAGCAGGCCGTAGGCCTGGCGCGGATTGGACGGCGTGACCACCCGCAGCCCGGCGATGCCCATGAAGACCTTCTCCATGCGCGCCGAGTGCTGGGAGCCCAGCTGGTGGGCGGTGCCGCCCGGGGAGCGGATCACGATGGGGGCGGTGAGCTGGCCGCCGGACATGTAGCGCACCTTGGCCGCGGTGTTGACGATCTGGTCCAGGGCCAGCCAGGCGAAGTTCACCGACATGATCTCCACGATGGGACGCACGCCGATGAACGAGGCGCCGATGGCCAGGCCCGTGAAACCGTTCTCGGAGATGGGGGTGTCGATGACCCGCTCCGGGCCGTACTTCTCGTACAGGCCCTTGGTGGCCTTGTAGGTGCCGCCGGCCATGCCGATGTCCTCGCCCAGGGCGATCACCAGCGGATCGTTGGCCAGCTCCTCGTCGTGTGCGCGGCGCAGCGCTTCCCAGAACATGATCTCCGCCATCAGTGCGCTCCTCCCAGGACGTGGGGATCGTTCTCCGCCAGCACGTATTTCTCCAGCTCTTCGAGCTTCGGCTCGGGAGAGGATTCGGCGAACGGGATGATGTCGTTTTCGATCTCGTCCAGGACTTCGGTGTCCATCGCCTTGTAATCGTCCTTGGTCATCTCGCCCGCCTCGATCAGGCGGTCGCGCAGCATGATGATGGGATCCCGCCCGCCCCATTCCTTCTCCTCCTCCTTGGCCCGATAGGCGTTGGAGTCGGACATGGAATGGCCGCGGTAGCGGTAGGTGAGCAGTTCGAGAAAGTACGGGCCGTTGCCGCCGCGCACATGGTCCACGGCCACCTTGGCCGCCTCCATGACCGTCTCGATGTCCTGGCCGTCGGCCTGGGCGGAGGGCATGTCGTAGCCGCACACCCGTTTGGACTGGTCGATGACCGCCGTGGAGCGGTCGATGCGGGTGCCGATGCCGTACAGGTTGTTCTCGCACACATACAGCACCGGCAGCTTCCACAGAGCGGCCATGTTCAGGGTCTCGTGGAAGGTGCCCTGGTTGTTGGCGGCGTCGCCCAGGAAGCAGATGGCGATCTCGTCGCCGCCCTTCATTTTAATGGCCTTGGCCATGCCGGCCGCCAGGGGGAACGGCCCGCCCACCAGGGCGTAGCCACCCATGAAGTGGTGGTCCACGTCAAAGATGTGCATGGAACCGCCGCGGCCCTTGCTGGAGCCGGTCTGCTTGGCGAACAGCTCGGCCATCACCGCCTTGGGGTCGGCACCGCACTTGATGGCGTGGATGTGGTCGCGGTAGCCGGTGATGACGTAGTCGTGCCCGGGGCGGGCGGCTTCCATCACCCCGTGGACACAGGCTTCCTGGCCCGGATACAGATGCAGGAAACCGCCGATCTTGCGCTCCACGTAGGCCTCGTAGCAACGCTCCTCAAAGCGGCGCGCGAACAACATCTCGCGCAACAACCGTTTCTTGTCCGCGGCGTTCATGGGGCTCCTCAAGTCTCGATTAATTGGCGGCAGCGGGCCGGGGGGATGGACAGGCGTGCGCTCGTCCGTCTCAGCCGCTGCTGGCGCTGCCTGGGACTGTGGGGCGGACGTTCGACGCACGCCGGTAACAGGGCACCCCAGGGGCCGGCCACGGTACCGGAAAAAGAATAAGCGCGATATGATCTGCGTTTTGGCTCACAAGGTCAAGGCGATCACCATGCCGATTCCCTTGGAACGCATTCAGAAAATCTCCGTAATTCAGCATCTAAGCATCCCGACCCAGCGCCAGGTCGACGGCCACGAAGCCCTCGTCGTGGTGCTGCCGGAAAGCGCCGGCAAAGCACCCTGGCCGACGTTTCCCTACGGCGATCTGCTCGCTGCCCGGCACCGGCGGCGCCAGCGCTCCGGGGGCGCTCCCAGCGGCATGACCACCGATCTGCCCAACACCGCGGGCACCCGCGTCACCCTGGGCCGGGCGAGCCGGGCGGCATCGCCCTTCGAACTGCTGACCCTGGCGCGCAAGCTGGCCGCCCGCGCCCTGGAGGCCGATCCGCGCACGGTGGCGGTGTGCGTGCTGGGCCTGGAGGAGCAGGGGCCGGCGGTGGCGGAGGCCCTGACCGCCGCCCTGATGGCGGCCGTGGCGCCCATCCCCAGCTTCAAGCGCAAGCCCGACCCCGCACCGGCTCTCAAGCGCATCGAGCTGTTCGGAGCCGGCCGCCGGCTGGACCTGCGGCGCACCCGCGCCGAGGCCGAGGGCAACGCCCTGGCCCGCTACCTGACCATGCTGCCTCCCAACCAGCTCACCCCCGGGCACTACCGGCGGCTGGTGGCGGGCCTGGCCCGCCAGGAGGGCTGGCGCATGGAGTTCTGGGACACCCGCACCCTGATGCGGCGCAAGGCGGGCGCTTTCCTGGCCGTGGCCCAGGGCAGCCCCGACAGCGACGCGGGCATCGTGCACCTCAGTTACCGGCCCAAGACGGTGAAGCGCAATCGGGGCACCCTGAGCCTGGTGGGCAAGGGCATCTGCTTCGACACCGGCGGCGTCAACCTCAAGCCCGCCCGCTACATGCTGGGCATGCACGAGGACATGGCAGGCAGCGCGGTGGCGCTGGGCACGCTGCTGGCGCTGACCCGCATGCAGGCCGGCCTGCCGGTGGAATGCTGGCTGGCGCTGGCCCAGAACCACATCGGGCCCAAAGCCTACAAACCGAACGATGTGGTCACCGCTTCGGACGGTACCCGCATCGAAGTGGTGAACACCGACGCCGAAGGCAGAATGGTGCTGGCCGACACCCTGGCACTGGCGGGCAAGCGCAAGCCGGGCCTGCTGGTGGACTATGCGACCCTCACCGGCAGCTGCGTGGAGGCGCTGTCCACCCGCTACAGCGGCGGCTTCTGCAATCAGCCGGACATGGCGGAGGCGGTCATCGCGGCGGGGCGCAAGAGCGGCGAACGGGTGTGGCCGTTCCCCACCGACCGGGACTTCGACGAGGCCCTGGACAGCACCGTCGCCGACGTCAAGCAGTGCACGGTGGACAACGAGGCCGACCACATCCTGGCCGCGCGCTTTCTGAACCGCTTCGTGCCCGCGGAGGTGCCCTGGCTGCACGTGGACCTGGCCTCCGGCAGCCACAAGGGCGGCCTTGCTCATATCCCCACCGACACCACCGGCTTCGGGGTACGCTTCACCCTCGCCCTGCTCGGCGAACGCGGCATGCTCTGAGCCGGCCGCCACCATGGAGCACGAGGGGAAAGGACGGCTGGTGCTGGGTTGGCGCGAATGGGTCACCCTGCCGGCGCTGGGCATCACCGCCATCAAGGCCAAGGTGGACACCGGCGCGCGCACCTCCGCGCTGCACGCCTTCCAGGTCGAGCTCTACCGCCGCGGCGGCGCCCACCGGGTGCGCTTCGCCCTCCATCCCCTGCAAAAGCGCACCGACATCGAGCTGCGGTGCGATGCCAAGGTCATCGACCAGCGGCTGGTCAGCGACTCCGGCGGTCACCGGGAGCGGCGTTACGTGATCGACACGCCGGTGCGCATCGCCGACCGGGAGCTGCCCATCGAAATCACCCTCACCGATCGCGACACCATGAACTTCCGCATGCTGCTGGGGCGCACCGCCCTGCGCAACGGCTTTCTGGTGGATCCCAGGCGTTCCTACCTGGCCGGCAATCCGCCTGGGCTGTAATGGCCACAGAAAGAACCAACAGCGCCACGGAAAACACGGACGGATGAATTCGGAGGCGCCACGGAAGACACGGAAAGCACGGAAAGGAGAAGAGTCGATTGGCTGGCGCCATATGCCCAAACACTGAGGGCAGGGGTGAACGCACGGCGGCCCGGCTTTTCACCCCGGCAGCGCCGGACACCCGAAAGGCCTTATGAGAGCCACGGAACCCACGGAATCCACGGACGGAAGAATCGGGAAGCAGCAACGCAACTGTCTTTGGCGACACCACGTCCAACTGTCCCGCTCTTCACTGCGGCAGTTTCCGCGTTCCCGGGTCGTGATTCCGAGTCTGGTGCAATGCGCTTCGCTTATTGCACCCTTGGCTGGTGGACCCCAGGCGTTCCTACCTGGCCGGCAATCCGCCTGGGGTGTAATAGCCACAGAAAAACCAACTGCGCCACGGAAAGCACGGAAAGGAGAAGAGTCGATTGGCTGGCGGCGGTCTGCTCAATGACTGCGGAGCAGGAGCGAACGCACGGCGGCCCCGTTCAATCACCCCACGCCTTTTTGTCGGTAATGCATGCAACCCGCCCGGCGGGCTGCGCGGCGATGGACGTCCCGGCCCCGCATTTACATTTTCCGTGCTTTCCGTGTTTTCCGTGGCGCTTTGAAGTTGTTATCCGGGCGGCACCGCCGGGCTACTCCGCTGTACAAACCGGCGGTCGGTAGGCCACACTGCCCGGTACCCG
>DATFML010000327.1:0-5229 GCA_035266965.1 Gammaproteobacteria bacterium | reverse complement strand
CGGCGGTCTGGCGCTGCTGATGTGGGGTGCCGACCGCTTCGTGCTGGGCGCTGCCGCCAGCGCCCGCAACCTGGGCGTGTCCCCCCTCATCATCGGCCTGACCATCGTGGGGTTCGGCACCTCCGCCCCGGAGATGGTGGTCTCGGCGGTGGCCGCGTGGCAGGGCAACACCGGCCTGGCCATCGGCAACGCGGTGGGCTCGAACATCGCCAATATCGGGTTGATCATCGGCGTCACCGCGCTGATCGTCCCCCTGCATGTGCATTCCGGCATCCTCAAGCGCGAGCTGCCGGTGCTGCTGGCGGTGATGACGCTGTCGCTGCTGCTGCTGCTGAACGGTTCGTTGGGACGGCTGGACGGCGTGGTGCTGCTGTCGGTGCTGGCCGTGTTGATCCTGTGGGTCACGCGCATGGGCATCAACAACCGCACTCCCGATCCCATGGGGGCCGAGTACGCCGAAGAAATCCCCAGCGACCTGAGTACCCGTTATGCGTTGATGTGGATGGTGATCGGGCTGGGCGTGCTGCTGGCCAGCTCCCGCGTGGTGGTATGGGGGGCGGTGGGCATCGCCCACGCGTTCGGCGTCAGCGACCTGCTCATCGGGCTCACGGTGGTGGCCCTCGGCACCAGCCTGCCGGAGCTCGCCGCCTCCATCGCCAGCGCCCGCAAAGGCGAGCACGACATTGCCATCGGCAACGTGATCGGGTCCAATATGTTCAATTTGCTCGCTGTGTTGGGGCTGCCCGGCGTGATCCGCCCCGGACCGGTGGATCCGGCGGTGCTGACGCGGGACTTTCCGGTCATGTTCGGGCTGACCATCGGACTGTTCCTGATGGCCTACCGAATGCGCACCCCCGGCCGCATCAACCGGCTCGAGGGCGCGATTCTGGTTTTGAGCTATCTCGGCTACCAGCTCCTGTTGTATTGTTCGGCCCGCGGTTGCGGCGCATGACGCCGCGGGTGACAGACACCGGGTCGGGCACGGGCGCACCTGTCCTGCCGGCCGCGATCGCCCCTATCGGCGACACCTCCCGCGACATCGGGTACCACGAATAATGGCTTCGACACCCAAAGCACAGTCTGCCGGCACCGCTTCGCCGAACGATACCGCCCATGCGGCGCGCCTGCGCGACCTCGGGCTGGCGGTGATTCGCACCGAAGCGGCGGCGGTGGCCGCCCTGGCGGAGCGCATCGACGAGCAGTTCCTGAACGCCTGCCACCACATGCTGGAGTGCCAGGGGCGGGTGGTCGTCATCGGCATGGGCAAGTCGGGGCACGTGGGCGGCAAGATCGCCGCCACCCTCGCCAGCACCGGAACCCCGGCGTTCTTCGTCCATCCCGGGGAAGCCAGCCACGGCGACATGGGTATGGTCACCGCCAAGGACGTGGTGCTGGCCCTGTCGAACTCGGGGGAAACCGACGAGATCGTCACCCTGCTGCCGTTGATCAAACGCCTGGGCGTTCCCCTGATCGCCCTCACCGGACGTCCCGAGTCGACGCTGGCGCGGGCCGCCACGGTCCATATCGATGTCGGAGTCGAAAAGGAAGCGTGCCCCCTGGGCCTGGCGCCCACCTCCAGCACCACCGCGGCCCTCGTCATGGGCGACGCGCTGGCGGTGGCGTTGCTGGAGTCCCGCGGCTTCACGGCCCAGGACTTCGCCCTGTCCCATCCCGGCGGCACCCTCGGCCGCCGGCTGCTGCTGCGCATTGACGACCTCATGCACACCGGGGAGCGCATCCCCCGGGTCGGCGAGCACACGCCATTGAGCGAAGCCTTGATGGAAATGAGTCGCAAGGGTCTGGGCATGACGGCCGTGGTCGACCGCGCCGGATGCGTGGTCGGGATCTTCACCGACGGCGATCTGCGCCGGACCATCGACCGGGAAATCGACGTGCACAAAACCCCCATCAGCGCCGTCATGACCCGTGGCGGCAAGACCGTGCAGGCCGGGCTGCTCGCCGCCGAAGCCCTGCGCGTCATGGAAGAGGGCAAGATCAACGCCCTGCTGGTGGTCAACGCCGACCGTCAGCTGGTAGGGGCCCTGAACATGCATGATCTGCTGCGCGCCGGCGTGGTGTGATGACGATGCCTGCCGATGTCATACCTGCCCCGACGCCGCCGGCCGCCCCGGGCACCGTTGCGGCGCGGCCCATGGAGAGACGTTCATGAAGGACATCCTGGCGCGCGCCGCCCGTATCCGGCTGCTGATTTTCGATGTGGACGGTGTGCTCACCGACGGCAGCCTGTACCTGAGCGATGACGGCCAGGAGTACAAGGCATTCCATTCCCGGGACGGCCATGGCATCAAGATGCTGCAGGCCAACGGGGTGCAGGCGGCCGTCATCACCGGGCGCTCTTCCCAGGTGGTGATCCATCGGATGGATAATCTCGGCATCAAACATGTCTACCAGGGGCAGGAGGACAAGCGCGTTGCCCTGGACGACCTGCTCACCCGGCTGTCGGTGAGCGGCGAGGAAGCGGCCTATGTCGGCGACGATGTCGTCGATCTGCCCGCCATGCGGCGGGTGGGGCTGGCAATCGCGGTGCAGGACGCCCATCCGGCAGTGAAACGTCACGCTCACTGGCAGACCCCCAGCCGGGGTGGACGGGGTGCCGCCCGCGACGTTTGCGAACTGCTGCTCGAAGCCCAGGGCAAACTGGACGGCGAACTGGAAAAGTATCTTTGATCTCCATCCGCAGCGTGGTCATCGGACTCGCATTGAGCCTCAGCGCGGGGCTCAGCTGGTGGCTCTACGCGCAGCTTCAGTCCACCATCCGGCCGACGTCGTCCCCACCGCGCCACGTGGTGGACTATTACGCGGAAAATTTCACCGCCACCGCCATGGGCGATCAGGGCAAGCCGCGCCATCGCCTGGAAGCGACCAAGCTGGTGCATTACCTGGACGACGACACCTCCAAGCTCACCCGTCCGCGGCTGCAGATCTTCCAAGCCGGCGCGCCGCCCTGGCGCGTGCGCGCCGATGTCGGCTGGGTGTCCTCCGGGGGCAAGACGGTCCGACTGCAGGATGACGTGCAAATACACCGCGCAGCGGGCGCCCACACGCGCCCTGTGGATGCCTACACGACCTGGCTGCTGATCCGCCCGGACGACGGCTACGCGGAAACGAACCGCCCGATCCGCACTATCAGCGCCGGGGTTGAGGTAGAATCCGTCGGCATGCAGGCCTACCTCGACCAAGACCGACTCAAGCTGCTGTCCAGAGTGCGGGGCACCTATGATCAGCCGAAATCGCACCGGTAGCGCCGCAGCCGCCATGGCGGTCATCACGCTGGCGGGCCTGATGACGGCACCCGCCTGGGGGCTGTCCTCGGACAGCCGGCAACCCATTCATCTGGCCGCCGACCGGGCCGACATCAACCGCAAGACCGGAATCAGCGTATACAGCGGCGATGTAAAGGTGACGCGCGGGACCATGCGCCTGACCGGCGCCAAGCTGACGGTGTACACCGACAAGGACGGGCAAGTGCAGAAGATGGTGGCGGTGGGCAAGCCGGCCACCTACCGGCAACTGCCCGACAACAAGAAGCAGTACCTCAAGGGCGAGGGACAGACGATCGAATACTACGCCGGCCAGGACCGGGTGGTGCTGCTCCACCAGGCACGCGTGTGGCAGGGCGGCAACACCTTCCGGAGCAACCGGATCGTGTACAGCATCTCCAAGGACGTCGTGAACGCCGGCGCCGCCGGCGGCAAGGACCGGGTGCATATCACCATTCCACCGAAGACCACTGACAGCCATTGAATTCATGAGCCTGCTCAGTACCCGTCACCTGGCCAAGCACTACAGCGGGCGAGCCGTGGTGGGCGATGTGTCCATGCAGGTGGGCAGCGGCGAGGTGGTCGGCCTGCTGGGCCCCAACGGCGCCGGCAAGACCACCTGCTTCTATATGATCGTCGGACTGGTGTCCTGCGATCAGGGCGAAATCCGCCTGGACGATGAGGACCTGACCGCCCGGCCCATGCATGTCCGGGCCCGTCGCGGGCTGGGTTACCTGCCCCAGGAGCCATCCGTGTTCCGCAAGCTGACGGTGGCGGAAAACGTGCTGGCCATCCTGCAGACCCGCAAGGACCTGGGCAGGAGCGCCCGCCAGCGCATGCTCGATGACCTGCTCCAGGAACTGCACATCAGCCATCTGCGGGACCAGCGGGGTATCAGTCTCTCAGGAGGGGAGCGCCGACGGGTGGAGATCGCCCGCGCGCTGGCCACCGCACCCCGTTTCGTACTCCTGGACGAGCCGTTCGCGGGCGTGGATCCCATCTCGGTGGTGGATATCCAGCGCATCGTGGAGCACCTGTGCGAACGTGATATAGGCGTGCTGATTACCGACCATAACGTGCGGGAGACATTGGGAATTTGCCAGCGCGCCTATATACTGAACGAGGGACGGGTAATTGCCGAAGGCACTCCCCAAGCCGTCCTTCAGAATCAACAGGTACGGGAAGTCTATCTGGGCCACGACTTCCGGCTGTAGCAATCACCTGTCCATGGCAGCTGCAATGGCATGATATCTGCAGTACCATGCAATTTTGGGTCCGTAGCGATGACCAACCGAAGACGTTTATGAAGCCATCCATCCAGCTACGCTTAGGGCAGCACCTGACCATGACGCCCCAGCTGCAGCAGGCAATCCGCCTCCTGCAGCTGTCCACCATCGAACTGCAGCTCGAGGTGCAGCAGGCGCTGGACTCCAACCTCATGCTCGAAGCCGTCGAGGGCGACGGGACGGAAGAGACCACCGAGGGGGCCGAAGAGACCCGCGTCAACGGTACCGACGTGGAGTCGGAAGACAAACCCGAGCCGACCAGCGCCAGCACCGAAAACATTCCCGACGAGCTGCCCGTGGACAGCGCCTGGGACGACATCTACGACGCCGGCATCGGCGGGTCGGCGCCGGCCCCCGATTCCGACAACCGCGACTATTTCGAGACTCACAATGCCGGCGGCGAAACCCTGCACGAGCACCTGCTCTGGCAGGTGGGGCTGACGCCGTTCAGCGAAACCGACCAGGCGATCGCGACGACCATCATCGACTCCATCAGCGATGACGGTTACCTGACCGCCTCGGTCGAAGACATCCATCAGGGCCTGGCGGAAGAGCTGGACGTGGAGCCGGATGAGGTGGAGGCGGTCCTGCACCGGATTCAGCATTTCGACCCCGTCGGCGTGGGCGCGCGGGACCCGGGCGAATGCCTGCAGATCCAGCTC